>JAEVZU010000003.1 GCA_023392075.1 Bacillota bacterium
TACATAAGGAGGAATAGGGTATGCTGATTGATTTTTCAAAGATCTTTGGCAGATCTAAACCGTCAAAGGATGTAGCCAAAGAGAGATTGCAGCTGGTATTGATACACGACAGAGCCAATGTTTCTCCAGAGTTTCTTGAAATGGTGAAGGGAGAGATTATCAAGGTCATCCAGCACTATATGGAAATTGACGAAAGTACTCTTGACATCCAGCTTACCAGAACCAAAAGCGATGATGGTGATAGGATAGTTCCCGCATTAGTGGCTAATATACCTATTAAAAATGTAAAAAATGCAGGTAAATAAAATTAAAGGTATGTGATTTTTAACCATGAACATTGCATTTATAGCGCATGATAATAAAAAAGAATTAATGGCCAGTTTTTGCATAGCCTATAAGTATATTCTTCAGGAGCATCATCTTATTGCCACCCGGTCGACAGGTATAGTTATCAATAAGGCAACGGGACTGAATATTAATCTGCTGGCTTATGGTAGTCTTGGCGCCCAGCAGTTGGGAGCACGGATTGCATGCGATGAAATAGACTTACTGATTTATTTCAGGGATGCAAATACTGAAAATGACACTAATACTTTTCTGCTCTTTAAGCATTGTGATGCAAATAATATACCGTATGCAACCAATATCGCCACAGCCGAGGTTCTCATAAAAGGGTTGGAAAGAGAAGATTTGGCCTGGAGAGAATTGCTGAGATAAAATTAACTAAGTATTTATAACCTGGCTGATAGCCGGGTTATTTTACTGTCTGAGAAAGTATAAATTTTTTATGAATAAATACTTTGGTAGTTGGATAAAGAGAAAATGCCCGTATCCTTTGAGATAAGGAATACGGGCATTCATTTTATAAAAACTAGGAAAATTCAAATAGTGGTTGCGATTTGCTTATTTTATCTTATTGTATATCTTCTGCACTGTCCAATAGGATAATTTTGGCTTCCTGTATTCATTAAGAATCCCTTTATTATTAAAACTCCTGGCTCGGCCAAGTTCCAGTTCTTTTGCTGTTCTCATATCGCAATACTGCCATATATAGGTTCCAACCACTCCCGGATAATCATAAAACAAATTTAGAGTATATTTTAGTAGCTTTTCCTGGTAGTTCTCCGTCCATTTGGGCCCTTCAAGGGTGCTATCTCCATAAAGGGCTGCAGCCCCGAACTCTGAAATGATAATCGGCCTATTCTCTAGACCTTCATTTTTTTGTTTTTCATTAAGTTGCTTCAGAAATATGTCCCAGGTTTTTATTTCATCATAATACCAACCAAAGTATTTATTTACGCTAATAATATCTACGAGAGGGAAGCAGATATCCTCAAGAGGAAACATTGATGCGAATGATAACGGTCTTGTCTGGTCTAAACTTCTGACTTTTTCTGTAAAAGCTTTAGTTATGTCATACGCAGCTTGAGTCCTTGTATCAATCTCGTTGTGCATGCTCCAAATAATGATACACGGGTGATGATAATCCCGGGTCACCATTTCCTCGTGCATCTTCAATCCCCTTTCAAGTATTATAGAATTTTTTAATGGTTCTTCCGGATACCCCCACATAGGTATCTCTTCCCAGAACAGTAGGCCCTGCTGGTCAAGATAATCTAAAAATACTTCCGAATTGGGATAATGTGAACCGCGGATGGCATTACAACCTAGATTCCTTATAATATCAATATCCTTTTTCATTAATTTTAAGGGCACTGCAAAGCCCCAATCAGGATGATCCTCATGGCGATTTACACCCTTAACAAAAATTTCCCTACCATTGAGCAAGAGCTTCCTGTTTTCAACCTTTATCTGACGGAATCCCATACGTTCGGTAATATCGTCATCCTCTATTTCAAAGCTTATATTGTACAGATTCGGTTTTCCAATATCCCACAGCTGAATGTTTTTTAATTCTATACTAGTAATATTTACAGAGGATTCTCCTAAAACATCAAGGTTTTCACAATAATAACTCTTACCATCTATGTAAATATTGAGCTTTTTGGTAGCCACTCCGGGAATAAATGATTCCAGGCATAAATTTATAGACAGAGAAACATTATTCAGATATGCATCTAATTTGTAATCAATGTGGTAATTTTTTATCCAAGCAGCTCCTAACTCCGCTATTTCAACACTTCTGTAAATACCACCGTAATGAAACCAGTCAACTTTAGACAACGGGATGGTATTCATATTATCATGGGTATTATCTACTGCAACCACCAATGCATGTACTCCGGGCACTAGGTCCTTTACAAGAAAATCAAAACCAGTAAATCCGCCATAATGTTCTCCCAGGCGTACACCATCCAAGTAAACTTCTGCCTGCCCTGTAACAGCGCCAAATGATATACAGATATTTTTTGAAACTGTTGAGAAAGTAGTCATATACCAGGCAAGCCCTTCATAATCATACAAGCCTAACTCATTATTCCAGCAGGAAGGGACAACCATATCCTCACAATCATTTGGGAAATTTTGGTACCACTTTTCATCAATCCCTTTTTTACTAATGTCTGTTTTGAATTTCCACAAGCCATCCAGAGAAAATACCTTTCTTTTATCATGTCGTTTGAATAATCTAGACATATCTATAACCCCTTTCTAGGCAATATGTAAAGCTTTACATTTACTATAAAAAAGAATAATGTAAAGCTTTACATTTAGATTTTAATCTTATATAATAAAATTGTCAATTAACAATTTTAATTAGTTTTTAGTTATATTATATTTTTGGTGAAAGGTATATGAGAAATGAATCTGCATGATATTGCACGTGAAGCCAATGTGTCGATTGCTACAGTATCCAGGGTTATCAACCATAGTTCTCTGGTTACAAAGGAAACGCGGGAGAAGGTTCAAGCCATCATTGATAAAAATGCATATACGCCTAATGCATTGGCCAGGGGATTGATTCAAAATGCAACAAAAACAATTGGAGTTCTTACCATAGACATACGTAGTCCGTATTTTTCCACTGTTGTTTACAACCTTGAGGGTGAATTGAGAGCGCTGGGATATAATATATTTCTTTGTAACACCAGTGGAGAACTTGAAGAGAAAATACGTTATATTCAGATATTGCTGGAAAGGAAAGTAGATGCTTTGATTTTTATCGGTTCCGTGTATCATGAAAAAAAAGGAAATCGACATATTATTAACGCAGGTCATAAGGTACCTATACTGCTGCTAAACAATCATATCCATGCCCCAAATACATATTGTATCCTTTGTGATGATCGCAAAGGTACTTATGATGCTACAAAATATCTTTTAACACAGGGACGTAAAAATATTTTATACATTCATAGCTTAAGTACCTTCAGTGGTTTGAACAAAAAGAAGGGTTACCTAAAGGCTGTAAAAGAGGTGGAAGGGCTCGAGCCCAGAGTAGTCTATTCTGTAAATGGCTATAAAGAAATGGTAGAAAAATTGAGACAGGAGTTTTCATCTGCTCCCTTTGATGCAGTTGTAGCCAGTGATGATATTTATGCAAATATTGCCGTTTCAGCTATGAATCAGATGGGAATAAAAGTTCCGGATCAAATAGCCGTCATTGGCTATAATAACAGTTCTATCTGTAATTACACCTATCCAACCCTTTCAACGGTTGACAGCCGGATGGAGGATCTGAGTAAGAATGGTGCAATATTGATCGACCGCATCCTAAGAGGTGAAAAGGTTGAAGAGATTGTACAAATTCTGGATCCTCGCCTTGTAATCCGTGAAACCTGCTAACTGGGCGCTATTCCTTATTAAGTATATAGCTTTAGTTAGGTATACCCATAAAAGAAAGATTATTGATAATTCATATCATTTAGGCATCTTTTCGTATATATTTAATGAATTAAAGAGGGAGTAATTAAATCTAATTGATTTCTTTAAAAACATGTCTGCAGTATATAGATACTTTAGTCATTTATTGAAAATTTCTAAAGCAGTAAACCGATTAAATCAAAATTGCAACTCATAACAAGGGGGGCTATTGGTCATTTATGATTTCAAGACCTAATAAAAGTGTTAAAAACGTATGGTTGGGAACATATATAATATTATTTATATTACCTTTGATTCTTTGTATTATTTTATTTTTATTAGTAGATGGAACTATAAAAGAACAGGTTAATAATTCAAACTATTTTGCATTAAAGCAAATTCAGCAGTATATGGATACACTTGCAAGAGATACTGAAAGAATTGCAGGAAATATTGCATTTAGTGAAAGAGTGCAGAAAATTGGAAGATTTAAGAAAGACTTAACTCCCGAAGAGCGTTATGATATTGTTATGCTCAATAGAGATATAGTTAATAGAAATTATAACTCAGAAGTAGAAGAGGTTTATATTTATTTCAGAAATATAGATACAGTCGTAAGTAGTAATAATGTATTGAATTCCGATGAATATTTCTATTTATTTGCAGAAAGATATGGGGTTAATGTTGATAAATGGATAAAAGAAAACGAAGAGGAACACAAAGGAAGCTATATAAATATAAATTCAAAAAATAAAAAGCTGGCATATATGCTAACTTTGCCAATAAATACAACTACAAATGAAGGTATGAATATTGTAGTTGTTTTAGATGAGTCCAGACTCTTAGGAATGATAAAGGATATCAAAACCATTAATAGTGGCAAGTTAGCTATAGTCGCTAAAGACGACCAAGTTGTCCTTAGTTCTGACAATATGGATATTCTGCAAAACCTTAAATACGATACTTTTAAAAATAATTCCCATGTTCAATATAATAATGTTGGTGAAGACAAGGTAGCAATCTCATATATCAATTCAAATGTAGAAAAGTGGAAGTATTTATATGTCATGCCCACAAGGGAATACTGGAGACAGTTGGAGGACTATAGGAAATTGGTATTATGCGGAATCACCATCTGCCTCATAATATGTTGCACTATAGCATTTTGTTTATTTAAGAAAAACTATGAACCACTGAAGGGGTTATTAAAATACTTGGCAGGATATCAACAAAGTGATAAAGGTGCAGTTAATGAATATGGCATTATTAAAAATGCAATTATGAAATCTATGGATGAAAGGAAAGAGCTGGATAAATGGTCGGCATTTAAAAAGAAAGTATCTAACGACAAATACTTAAAAGAGCTCTTAACTGGTAATGTTTTAGAACATTCATTAGATAACAATTTAGTAGATATAAAATTTGACGACAATTATTTTTCTGTCACGGCTTTCGCTATAGATACAGATAATCATTTTGCTGTATTAAACTTGAATTTGGAAGAAGATTTCGATTTGTTGCATTTTATTGTATATAATATGCTTGATGAACTGCTTCAAAATATCTGCCATATTTATACTGTAAGTTTTGATAATATTATATGTTGTTTAATGAATTTTAGCTGCAAAGATGAAGAATTAATTTTAAAACTCAAGGAAGTAGTTATAAAAATTCAGGAGATTGTAAAAGAGCATTATAAAATTGGTTTAACTATAGCTATAGGCAATATTTATGAAGGTAAGGATTTCATAAAGCAGTCCTTTAAGGAAACGCGACAGCTGCTTGAATTTGAAGAAGTAGTAGGTGGAGAAGATATCCTGGTCTATAATGAATCAAAAGGCTCTCTGTATAATGAAAATATTCATAATTATTTTTATCCTTATGAATTGGAAGAAGCTTTGATAAATGCCTTAAAATCTGGAGACTTTTCAAGAGTCAGCAACTTATTGGAAGAAATATTTAATTATAACTTAAAAAAACGCACATTGAGCAGTAATATGGCTCAGTGTTTAAAATGCAATATCATCAGTACCTTAATCAGTACTTTAGATAGTATCATTAACAGTACCGGTGAAAAGTACAATAATGAGATTATATCTATAGAGCAGCTAGTACAATGCAAAAGCATGTATAAGGTTAAAGAACGGCTTTTAGTTATTTTACAGGATATATGTGAAAAAATAAGTAACGATAAAAAGGTTATCAGTCAAATTGGAGAAGATATAATTTATTTCGTAAAAGAAAATTATAAAGAAGAAGATCTTAATATTTCAGTTATTGCCAATAAATTTGATTTGCATCCGACTTATTTATCTAAGTTGTTTAAACTACAGATTGGAGAAGGATTGCTTGACTATATAAATAAGATACGCATTGATGAAGCAAAAAAATTAATAAAATCAGAAAAATCCAACCTTGAATGTATAGCAAAAAAGGTTGGATACTCCAACGTTAAAACTTTTACACGGATATTTACTAAAATAGAAGGTATAACCCCGGGGAAATATAGAGAAGTGTAACCAATATTGTAATATATGCTCTATTACAAATTCTGTTTCCTTAACAATAGGTTTTTCTTTACTGCAAAACCAAGGACAAAATCTAATTTTTTAGATTTTGTCCTTGGTTTTAGTGTTTTGTCTGTAGCTAAGAATATAAAAACCATATACATTGTAAACATATAATGCATTATATACCTAAAAGAAAAAATAAGTAGTCACAAATAACTCAATTTATATGTTTACATAATTTGGTTGTAAAATCTAGCCAAAGCACCACGATACAACTAAAAAATGGAAATATCATAAGGTATATCGATGAAATTGAATGCCTTTGATGAGTTACATAAACTAATATCAGAGCAGTGTATTATGAAATGCTTTTTACAAGCTAACCAATTACTAATTATTATGATTCAGGAGGGTAATATGATAACTGAAATTAAAAAATCTTCTGCTTTAAATGGGAAAAAAATTAGCTTTCCACAAAAAGTTAAGAAGGATTTTGAAAAAAATAAATTACTATATCTAATGATTATTCCCGTAATAGTTTTTTATGCATTGTTTTGTTATAAACCGATGTATGGCATAATTCTGGCTTTTAAAGAATATAGCCCGAATCTTGGGATCATTGGAAGCAAGTGGGTAGGACTTAAATACTTCCAGGATTTTATAACAAGTGTTTTTTTTACAAGAACTCTGAGAAATACTATCGTCATTAATGTAACAAACCTTATATTTGGCTTTCCGGCACCTATCATTCTGGCTCTATTAATTAATGAACTAAAAAACAAATATTTTGCAAGAACTGTTCAAACAATTTCATATCTTCCTCACTTTTTATCTACGGTGGTTGTTTGTGGTATGATCCTTGACTTTACAAGAAATACTGGTGTAGTAAATGATATTATTGCACTATTCGGCGGGGAAAGAGAAACATTGTTAAACATCCCTGGTTTTTTTGTACCTGTATACATTATATCCGATATCTGGCAAGAATTCGGTTGGGGTTCAATTATCTTTCTAGCAGCATTATCCGGAGTCGACCAGGAATTATATGAAGCAGCTAAAATTGATGGCGCTAATAGGTGGCAACAGACGCTGCATATTTCCTTACCTTGTATTATGCAAACAATAATCGTTTTGTTAATTCTCCGGATAGGTAACATGTTAAATTTGGGATTTGAAAAAATTATCCTGCTTTATAATCCAGCTATATATGAAACTTCAGATGTCATATCCTCTTTTGTATATAGGAAAGGGCTTCAAGAGTTTAACTTTGGATATAGTACGGCTGTTGGACTTTTTAACTCAATAGTCAACTTTGTTTTATTGATAAGTGCGAACAAATTAAGTAAAAAATTCAACGAATCAAGTTTGTGGTAAGGAGATTAGGAAAATGAGTATTAAAGCGAGTATCGGAGAAAAAGTATTTAATGTATTCAATATATTTATTATGATTCTTATTATTATAGTTACACTATACCCTTTTCTGCATGTATTATTTTCTTCATTAAGTGATGGAGTCCAGCTAATGACGCATGAGGGTATATTACTCCATCCACTTGGTTTTTCAACAGCCGCCTATAAGTTGGTATTTAAAAATCCTATGTTATTAAGAGGATACATAAATACATTGGTATTGGTCATTGGAGGAGTCACCGTTAATATAGTTCTTACTGCTATTGCTGCATATTTTGTATCCAGGAAAAATGTTATGTGGAGCAAGGTGTTAATGATTCTTATAATAATCACAATGTATTTTAATGGGGGGCTTATCCCTAACTATTTAAATATTAAGCAATTAGGTCTATATGATACATTGTGGGCCTTAATAATACCAGGAGCGATAAGCACATTTAATTTGATTATTATGAGAACGGCATTTTTGACGGTGCCGGATAGTCTGGAAGAATCTGCAAAAATTGATGGTGCCAATCATTTTACAATTCTGTTCAAGATTTTGATACCACTAACAATGCCTACTGTAGCAGTACTTATCTTATATTATGCTGTTGGGCATTGGAATGGTTGGTTTAATGCAATGATATACTTGAAATCCAGAACAAATTACCCTCTACAGCTGATATTAAGGGAGATTTTAATTAATAATGATTCGACTAGTATGGTGGCTGGTGTAGACGGAGATACAGGGGATCAGCTAGCTATAGCGGAAACAATACGGTATGCAACGATTATTGTAGCTACATTGCCTATACTTTTTGTATACCCTTTTTTACAGAAATACTTTGTAAAGGGAATTATGGTTGGAGCAGTAAAAGGTTAATTACGTTATTTTGGTACACAGACAGATGTTATATTTTAGTTATCAATTTTCGGCTAAATACTGCTATTTGATGTACATATAGCCGAGGTTATAAAAAAATTTAAAGGAGGAAAAAGGTATGAAAAGCAAAACCATCAAATTCGTTACCGCAGCAATTTGTACAGTATTTATTTCGTCATCATTTGTAGGGTGTACTGATAAGGAAACAACTTCACCAAATGCTGATGGCAATACTGACAGCAGTAGTGCTGGTAATACTGCCGGTACCACAGAAACTGTAACCTATCCTATAAAAGATGGAGGAAAACTTACTTACTGGACGCCACTTGATCCAAAGGTGTCTAAAACAGCAAAAAATCTTGGAGAAACTGAATTCGCAAAACAATTATCTAAAGAAACTGGTATACAGATTGAATGGATTCATCCAACTCAGGGTCAAGAAATGCAATCATTAAATTTATTGATAGCTTCTGGAGATTTACCGGATGTTGTTGATGCATTATGGGGCGCCTGGTATCTGGGAGGGCCTGAAAAGGCAATACAGGATAACGTTATTCTGAAAACCAATGATTTAATGGCTAAATATGCACCAAACTACTTGAATATATTAAAATCCGATCCTGAAAAGGATAAGGAAGTAAGAACAGATGGTGGAGATTTGTATGGGTTCTCCTGTTTCAGAGGAGATGATTTGAATACCGTTTATACAGGACCTCTTCTGAGAGGAGATTGGCTGAAGGAACTAAATCTTGAATTGCCAACTACCGTTGATGAATATGAAAATGTTTTAAAAGCTTTTAAGGATAAGAAAGGCGCAACAGCTCCGTTTACTATTACCAAAAAGAACCCGCCGGAAGTTATTGATAGATTTTTTGTATCTGGTGCTTATGGTTTTAGTACAACGTGGTATATAGATGATAATAAAAAAGTTGCTTATGGTCCATTGGCACCCAAATTTAAGGATTATCTTAACAGGTTGAACAAGTGGTATCAGGAAGGGTTGATTGACAAGAACTTTCCTACTAATGATGGAAATGCTGTAAAAGCAAACATGTTGAATGGTAAATCGGGTGCTTCTATTGGATTTTTAGGTGGAGACATGGGTACCTGGATGAACTCCATGAAAGATAAAGATTCTAAGTATGAAATAGTTGCAGCACCGTATCCTTCTTTGAACAAAGGTGAAAAGGTTAAATATGCTCAAAAGGATTGGAAATTTAACGCATTCACTACAGCTATAACAGCAAGCTGCAAAAATCCTGAATTAGCAACGATGTTCCTGGACTATGGCTATTCCGAGAAGGGAGATATGCTCTATAACTTCGGTATAGAAGGCGTTAGCTATAAAATGGTTAGCGGATATCCTACTTACACTGATACTGTTATGAAAAATCAAAATAGCCTTTCTATAGCAGAAGCTATGGCTCAATATCAAAGATCTCCATATGCTAACGGACCTTTTGTACAGAGAAAAGAATATATTGAACAATACTATATATTACCACAGCAGAAAGATGCTTTAAAACTTCTTGCACAGGCTGATCCATATCCTAATCAATATCCACCAGCATCGGCTACCACTGAAGAAAGTCAGGAGTTAGCAACAATTGAAGGAGATATTAATACTTATGTTAGTGAGATGACGCTTAAGTTTATACTGGGTACCGAACCATTAAGTAACTTTGATAGTTTTATTTCAAAATTAAAAACTATGAAAGTTGATAGAGCAATTGAATTAAGACAGGCTGCTGTGGACAGATATAATAAACGATAATTTTAAAGAGTTATACAAAATTAAAGAATTATGTCCAGTAGGAATATTGTTCATCCATAAACAATATAATTAATTAAGGTCATGGCCAATTAGGACAAGAAAAAATTTGTTGCAGCTCAAAACCATATAGGAGGTTAGTTTGAAAGAATTCACTAGCACTTGTCTTTCAAACTAACCTATGATTTTATGGCAGCGGCATATTCAAAGCCATAATATGGCTCATGGAGGTTAATATGGATGAAATGATTGTAAGACCAAAATACTCAAGACAGGCCGGCACACAAAGAAAAAACAGGAGACAGAATGGAAATGATTTGATGTCAACTGTTTTTGCTGTTAAGATGCTGGCAGTGGTAGTGTTTTTATCGGTGTTTGCCTTATGTAAGGCTGCCGATACACCCGCCACAAACTATTTTATCTCAAAGGTTAAATTAATTGCTACGGAGAATTTTGATGCAAACAAGTATTTATTGGGTGCGGCAACTGCTCTGGGGATTAAACTGCCTGAAAAGAATGCTGCAGCCCAATCAGATATTACAGGATCCGCTTCAGGTCTTGACAGCGGATCGGACGGACAAACGAATTATAGCGGCGGGCAGGAGATAACCGATCAGAAAAAAATTGATCAGGGGGACCCGGATCAGGTTAATTCAAATACCCTTAACCAAAGCAGTATCAATCAAAACGGTGTTGATACCAACAATTCTGTTCAAAACAGCCAGGCACCGGATTCAAGCCGTGAAACCCTTTCCGGAAGTGAAACAGAGGCTGTAAGCAGTTCAATCAGTGATACAATAAAGGCCATATCCCAGGTTCCGGTTCTGGAAGAAGCAGAGATAAAAGCTCTGGCAGATAAATATTCCTTTGTCATTCCAATAAAAGGTCAAATAGATTCACCCTTTGGCATCAGAACCGATCCGCTAAGCGGTAACACAGTATTTCACAGCGGTATAGATATAAAGGCCAACATGGGAACTTCAATAAAAGCGGCACTTGACGGTGAAGTAACCGAAGTAGGGTCAAGTCCTGAATATGATAATTATGTAAAAGTGAAACATGACGACGGGTTGTATACGGTGTATGCACACTGCTCCATACTAGTAGCCAAACAGGGGCAGAAGGTCAAGCAGGGAGATGTGATTGCCAAGGTTGGAGACACTGAAGGTCTTTCAGGCGCATACCTCCATTTTGAGGTGTGGAAGGGTGACAAGGCTGCCGACCCGGAAAAGATACTTAATTTATTAAATCAATAAAGTGTTAAAGGAGGCTATCTCAAAATGAGACAGCCTCCTTTAATTTGGAACAACAATATCAACAGATAGGAGATTGGTTTGAAAGCAGCGTTTTCAATACATAAAAATATAGGAGGGATAAAGGTATCGGTTAATATTTTTATTTTATTTTTTGTGGCTGCTGCCATAATTGCCGGAACCCTGCCGGAGTATTTGCTGACCATCCTGTTCATATTTGCGCATGAAGCCGGACATATGGCTGCTGCAATCCTTTCAAAGGCGGCAGTATATGGTATCAGGCTGTTGCCGGTAGGGTTCAGTGCCGAAATAGATGATGGTATATGCAGTAAAGGACAACGGATTTTTATATTTGCCTCAGGACCCTGTGTCAGTTTTTCTTTAGCTGTGCTGTTTACAATATTAATGCATTTTAACATAACGAATTCACTGGTTAGGCTGGGGATATACGCAAATCTATATCTTGGGATTTTCAATCTGCTGCCTGTTCTGCCTCTTGATGGGGGTAAAATAGCAATGGAGCTGCTCTCAGCAAAATTTGGAGTTCTCAGGACTGGAAAGGCGCTTCAGCTGATCTCGGCCTTAATCTCCGCAATTATTGTATTTACAGGTATTATTGTATTTATTGGTAACCGCAGTAATGTAAGCCTCATAATAATAGGTTTATATATTTTGATGTGCATCAAAACAAACAAGGAGGAGACAGCCTTAATGAATATCAAAAGCTTATTGTTCAGAAAATCCAGGGTTATTAGAAAAGGTATTTATCCCGCAAGAGAAATTGTTGTGCTGAAACACGTGAAATTGGCTGAGGTTATCAAGGCCTGCGACTATATTGACAGGTTTCACATCGTGAATGTATTGGATGATGATCTCAGAGTGATAAAGGTAATGACGGAACAGGAGCTTATCGAGGCAATTATAAGAAACACGCCGGATACCACGTTTGATAATTTAATGCATATAGAGTATAATGTTCCTAATGAGGTCAATTAACATCTGACGCAAAATGGGGGTTATTTATGTACAAAATAGTTAGAAAAGAGATATTGAATCCTTCTGTTGTTCTTATGGATATTGAGGCGCCGTACATTGCTCGAAAAGCAGAACCGGGACAATTTATCATATTCAGGATAGATGAGGCCGGAGAAAGAATACCGCTTACCATAGCAGATTATGACAGGGAAAAGGGAACAGTTACAATAATATTCCAAATAGTAGGAAAGTCAACCCGTGTGCTGTCTGAAATGAATGAAGGTGAAGCACTTCTTGATTTTGTCGGCCCGCTGGGAGTAGCTTCACATCTTGATGGCTATAAAAAGGTTGCAGTTATCGGAGGCGGCCTGGGAACAGCTATTGCTTACCCACAGGCAAAAAAGCTTCATGCTCTGGGAGCTGAAGTTCATTCTATAACAGGTTTCAGAAACAAAGACCTGATCATTCTTGAAAAAGAGATGGAAGCTGTCAGTGATAAGCTTGTAGTTGCTACAGATGACGGCTCCAACGGCAACAAGGGTTTTGTAACAAACGTATTGAAACAGTTAATAGATGAAGGCATTAAATACGACCTTGTAATTGCCATAGGACCGCTGGTAATGATGAGAGCCGTTAGTAATCTGACAAGGGAATACGGTATAAAGACATTGGTCAGCATGAATCCAATAATGATAGACGGTACCGGTATGTGCGGCGGATGCAGACTTACAGTGGGTGGAAAAACGAAATTTGCCTGCGTTGACGGACCTGATTTCGACGGACATGAAGTTGATTTTGATGAAGCAATGAGAAGACAGGGTATGTATAAAAAACAGGAAGTTAAATCTACCGAACTGCATGTCTGTAAACTTGGAGGTGTTACCAATGCCTAATATGGCCTTAAATAAAATAAAGATGCCGGAACAGGATCCTGATATAAGAAATAAAAACTTTAAAGAAGTTGCATTGGGCTACGATGAGACAATGGCTGTGGAGGAGGCTCAGAGATGTCTGAACTGCAAGCACAAGCCATGTGTAGCGGGCTGTCCTGTAAATGTTAAAATACCTGAGTTCATACAACTTGTAGCTGAAGGAAAATTTGAAGACGCTTATTATAAAATCAGAGAAACAAACAGCTTGCCTGCGGTATGCGGAAGAGTATGTCCACAGGAAACACAGTGCGAACAGCTCTGCGTAAGAGCCAAAAAAGGTGAATCAGTTGGAATAGGCCGTCTGGAACGTTTTGTTGCCGACTGGTACATGGCTAACTGTAAATCAGATGAAACCAGGCCTGAAAGCAACGGTATCAAAGTGGCTGTTGTCGGTTCCGGACCTTCAGGACTTACCTGTGCGGGGGATCTGGCAAAGCTGGGCTATGATGTAACCATATTTGAAGCCTTCCACATTCCGGGGGGAGTTCTGATGTATGGGATTCCTGAGTTCCGTCTTCCCAAAGCACTTGTGCAGAAGGAAATACAGACTGTAAAGAATCTTGGAGTCAATATACAGACAAATATGGTAATCGGCAAGGTACTCACAATAGATGACCTTAAGTCCGAGGGCTTTAAAGCGGTATTTATAGGTTCGGGTGCAGGTTTGCCAAGCTTTATGTCAATACCCGGCGAGAACCTCAATGGTGTTTACTCCGCCAATGAATTTCTTACAAGAATAAACCTTATGAGTGCATACAAATTCCCTGATACCGATACTCCGGTATTTGTGGGTAAAAATGTTGCAGTGGTGGGCGGCGGTAACGTTGCGATGGATGCTGCCAGAAGCGCCAAGCGCCTTGGAGCTGAGAATGTATATATTGTTTACAGACGTTCAGAAGCTGAAATGCCGGCCAGACTTGAGGAAGTTCATCATGCAAAGGAAGAAGGAATAATCCTGAAGGTCCTTACAAATCCGAAGCAGATACTGGGAACAGAGGACGGCTGGGTAAAAGGTATGGAATGCGTTGAAATGGAACTTGGTGAACCGGATAAGTCCGGCAGGAGAAGACCTGTTGAAAAGAAGGGTTCAGAGCATATAATTGATCTGGAAACAGTGATTATGTCAATAGGACAATCTCCCAATCCTCTGATATCTTCAACTACTCCCGGTCTGGATACCCAATCCTGGGGCGGTATCATAGTCGAAGAAGAGACAGGTGCAACCAGCAAGAGCGGAGTTTACGCAGGCGGAGATGCCGTTACAGGTGCCGCTACCGTTATATTGGCAATGGGTGCCGGTAAAAAAGCTGCTGAGGCTATTGATAAGTATATTAAGGGTTAGTTAGGAACAAGATAATTTGTGTAGCATAGACAGCGTACTTTTAGTGGGCAAGAAGTGGATTTGCGAAGCAAATTTCTTGATTGGACAAGAATCGGGACTGGTAAATGTCGCTGAAATGAATTATTATTTATATAAATTATGATTCAAGCAGTAAAGTTTTTAAGAAACAAAATTTAGAATGGAGTAAAAGTTTAATGAAGACATGGGTATTGTACTACAGTAAGAGCGGCAACACCAAGAAAATTGCTGACGCAATAGCTGAGGAACTTGAGGACGTACTGAAGTCCGAACAGATACCACCGGCATATCCGCCTGAAAATGTTGCCCTTTTGTTCCTTGGAACAGGAGAATATGCAGGCAAACCGGATCCCAAAATGATTGAATTTGTCAGAACACTGAACACAAACAGAGTAAAAAATGCAGCAGTATTTGGAACCAGTGGAGCAGGCACTGCCGAGGGGAAGGCTGTTTCAGCATTAAAAGCACTTCTCAGGGAAAAGGGCATAAATGTTGTTGATGAGACTTTTGCCTGTAAGGGTAAAAATTTTATCTTCTTTAACAGAAACAAGCCTGATGCGGATGATGTGAAGGCTGCAAAGGAATATGCAAGAAAAGTATATGGCAGCATAAAAGTTTAATTACCTAACAAGAGTTGGGGTAGAACAGTAAACTGAAATTTTATCAAAGGGCCAATCACTTTAAAAGGTGATAGGCCCTTTGTTCATTTCCAGAGTAGGTAGAATTCTGAGTCTAAAGTTATTAAAGTTTCGATATACATAGGCAATTCGATTAATGACTTTAATTGACTTTTGAAACTTTAATGTCCCCGTTTCGGGTTTCCAGTTCTATGAGTATTTCAGGGGAAACACCGACGGTTCCGGCGGCGGTGTTATCAGTAACCGCAAGCTGGTTTGAAAAAGAGGTGTCAATAGAACCTTCTTTCGTTGCTGCCGAAAATTTGAATGCAAGCCGGCTTGGAAGTTCCACCGCAAGACTTCCGTTTTTTGAATATGCAGAAATGTCACCCGTTACACCGGTAAAGGAAATATCTATGGAACCTTCCCCGGAAGCATTAAAGGAACCGGAGCCATTAATACCGGATGCAGTCAGCTTTCCTCCTGTCGATTGATAACTTATTACTCCGCTTGCCTGATTAAATGAGGTTGCGGCATTGGTGGTTCGTATCTCTACCGTATCTGCATCTATATTTTTAAAGCTCAAATTGCCGTTTGTACTGGTAATCTTTATATTGGATACTTTAGTATTCGATACATCAATCACGCCGCTTGTGGTATCAACGCTGAAATCACCCGACAAATTCAGAGCGATTTCAGATTCTATTGTTCCGCTTGTAGAGTGAAGGGAAAGGCTATTGGTATAGTCCTGCGGAATATAAATTTCAATGTAAGAATCAAAACTGGAATGTCTTGGCCGAGCACCTTCTGTTATAAGCAATTCACCATTTTGAGTGCTTGTTCTGGCATAGTACCTCTTTTTATCCTCGTTCATATACTCCTTCAGTATAACCTTGTTATTATCACTTTCTAAAACATGAATATCATCTGCATCATAATCAAGTCGAAGGCTTTGAAAATCCCCAATGCCAAATGTAAGAGTATTTACCGGTGCGGTTGCTTTCTGGCTTCCGCATCCTGATAAAATCCCGATAAGTAAAAAGCCTGTGCAGGCAAATGAGATTAGATTTTTTTTCATAATAAAGACTCTCCTTTCGCTAATTGAACCATTCATTTAATAAAACCATATTTTTTTACGGAGCAAATGCTCCGTAAAAATCTTATCGTTGGTATGCGTTAAGTAAATTATCCATGCAGACTGCTTTAGCTGTTTCAATTGGAATATCTTTTTGTATTTCGTAAGCATCATTTGAAATATGCATTCCCCACCATGATATGGTTTCGATTATCAGTCGAGTAATGTACTGTGGATGTTCTACCTGACGAACGGTTCCTTTTTGAATATACTGTGTAATATATGATAAAACCTGACCATAAAATTTTTGCCGGTATTGTTTATAATAGGCTGTCAATTTTCTCAGATCATCAGGATTTTTTTCAATCAACAGGCAGCCAATTCCGTATTTTGAAATGACTTCAAACGCATCGGACAACATTTGTTCCAAAGGATATTTTGTAATATCGCCAAAGTGGGAAGAAAATACTTTTGTATTTTCTTCAAAGGCATTTATAATCTCATTATCAAGAGAATCGAATAACTCAGAACGGATTGGCAGTTCAAATTCC
This sequence comes from Bacillota bacterium, assembly GCA_023392075.1. Taxonomy (GTDB): domain Bacteria; phylum Bacillota; class Clostridia; order Acetivibrionales; family DSM-1351; genus Ruminiclostridium. The sequence continues at coordinate 17,082 of JAEVZU010000003.1, forward strand.
TGCGTAATAAATGCCGGATCAATGGTACCTTTAAGAATGAAATTTAAAATATCCCGTTTCCCTGTAAAGTAAACATACAGCATTCCTGTTGACAGGCCAATTTCTTTTGCTATATCCTTCATTTGTGTTCTTGCGTACCCTTTGTTGATAAATAGATGACTGGCGGCATCAAATATCAATCTCATTCTATTTTCCATTGGGCATTTATCTCCTGACTGAACCATTCATTCAATAAATATTGTAATACATTTTCCCGCATCCGTCAACCGATTTACGGCACGAAAAGAGGCACAAAGGTCAAAAGTGTACCTTATTTTTATCCAGACATTTTTCAATATCGATCTGTACGGGTACCCAATCCCCCTTCTTTTTAACAAGAGAGTTTATAAGCAGATCCGTTCCGTTTGTAAGTTTGGCAAATTCAAACATATATTTTCCGTTATCAACACCGTCCACTATTATTTTTTTAATGTAATCATCCTGTTCAGGAGCATATTGCTTCATTATAAGTCCACACCAGTTGCCATATACTGTTTCGACGTAAGATTCGGCATTATGAGCCCAGCCGTGGTAAGCCGCACAGAAAAAATCCTCAGGCGTTAATGTCAGGGCATCTATATAATACAAATTGTTTACCATTATCACATCAAGTTCACCGGTATAATAATTAAAAGTGGTTACTCCAATACTGCTGCCTTCCAGTATTTCAAGCTCAAGAAAAAATTTTTTGGCATCCTTTGAATCAACAGTAATCGGCAGCAGCTTGATTAGGTTTATGTGGCCTATACCTTCAAAGGATTTTAAAAAAACATCATAATTCATGGAGCTTTTGTTGTTTTCGGATAGAAAGGAGTACGCAACCGGAAAGGGTTCAAGACCGTACCCAACAGTTCCGCAGCCCCCGTTTTTTTCCTGCGTAAGATTGGAAGCCTGCTGGAGTACACTGAAATAATTTATTGCAGCTTTTTCAGGTGTATTTAGGAATTCCGGAGGAATTTTCCCATCTTTAAAGCTTTCCGAAAATGTTTCAAAATTCATGAAATTACTGTTAAGGGCTTTTAGATTTGATGGACGGAAATAGGTTTCATTGAGATTTGACATCCGTTTATTCATTATTTGAATGGTCTGCCGTGACAGGCTTGAGGCAGCCAAATCTATGCTTTCGTCCTGCTTTCTCTCTGTAAATATACCGCCCAGGACATAATTTTTATGATCACTTTCCTGTTTGCCGACTCTCAGACAAATTGCCCCAATGAAAAAAGCCAGTAAAAATATTGATATTATAAGTAACCGTTTTGTTAGTATTCTCATATTAACCTCCAGGAGCCGCATAGCGACTACAAAATAGTTATGATCCGGTGCCTGATCACGTAGTCAAGTGTAATTAAAGACTTTTTGTCTTTTAAAAGGGTGAATGAAATGTCCTGTAAAAAAGTGGACGACTTACTTTATAATATATTCAAATAAGTACAGGTTAATAATTAAAAAATTATTGTAATAAAAATATAATTCCCTATTCAAACTTTATTAATAAATACAACACGATAACAACATATTCCATTGATATATTTATAGTTGTAGATTTGCAAATCTATAAACATACATAAAGGAGTGGTTTAATGAAAAAAACAAAAAAAATTATTGGGTTGGGTTTAGGTCTGGCAGTTTTGGTAACTTCAGTGGGATTCGCATTTGCTGCTGATAATCAAACTCAAACAGCCGATACAACCAAGCCAGAAAGCAGGAAAATGATGCAGTTCAAAGACCGGGGGGATGGCAGAAACATCAATTTGCTTTCCGAACTGGTCAAAGCCGGAACTATAACTTCCGATCAGCAAAAAGCTGTTCAGGCGGCATTAAAGACTCAAAAGGGAACTGACAAAACAACGAAGGAGTTACTTGACAGCCTGGTAACAGCGGGAACAATAACCCAGGCTCAAGAGGATGCAGTCGTAAAGGCCTATGATGATGCCAGAGCAAAAGCGGAAGCTGAAATGCAAAAAAGACTGGAGGAAATGGCAGCCAAAAAGGGAATAACCGTAGATGAACTTAAAGCCCAGATGGAAAAAACAAAAGCAGACAAAGCTCAGGCATCCAATAAAAGAGGTATTGGAAATATTGGCAGAAACGATATTCTTTCCGATCTGGTTAAAGCTGGAACTATAACTGCCGATCAGCAAAAAGCTGTACAAGAGGCATTAAAGACTCAAAAGGGAACTGACAAAACAACGAAGGAGTTACTGGACAGCCTGGTAACAGCGGGAACGATAACCCAGGCTCAAGAAGATACAGTTATAAAAGCCTACGATGACGCAAAAGCGAAAATGGAAGCTGAAATGCAAAAGAGACTGGAGGAATTGGCAGCCCAAAAGGGAATAACTGTTGATGAACTTAAGGCCCAGATGGAAAAGGCAAAGGAAGACAAAGCTCAGGCATTCAATAAAAGAGGTATGGGAAATGCAGGCAGAAACCACATGGATGTTCTTTCCGAACTGGTTAAAGCCGGAACTATAACCGTCGATCATCAAAAGGCCGTTCAAGAGGCCTTAAGATCTCAGAAGGGCACGGACAAAACCACCAAAGAGTTACTGGACAGCCTGGTAACAGCGGGAACAATAACCCAGGCTCAAGAGGATGCAGTTATAAAAGCCTACGATGACGCAAAAGTGAAAATGGAAGCTGAAATGCAAAAGAGGCTGGAGGAAATGGCAGCCCAAAAAGGAATAACTGTCGATGAACTTAAGGCTCAGATGGAGAAGTCGAGAACAGATAAAGCAAACAAGTAATATATAAAAATTCTTCCTGATAAAATGGCACTCCAGTCCACTATAAACGGACGGAGTGCTATTTTTTTGAGTAGCAAATTTCTTGATATAAAAATAGCAGCATATTGTCAGTATAAGCCTTAATATGGTATATTTTCTTTAACTCAATGAATCAAACCAATAAATAAGGGTAAGTATTTCAATAAGAAAAAGGTAAAATATATGAATAAAAGGGGTTACATAATGCAATTTATTTTTATAGGAGTTTTTGTAATTATTTACGGACTGCTGAACTACTATATCGGGATCAGAGGATACAACAGCATAAGTGCAAAAATCCCCGTTAACAGGTTTCTTTACTGGATAATATTTGTCTTTTTTGCAGCTTCATATATAATTGGTATGGCGGCAAGAAATCATATACCTGAAGCAGCAGGACGGATATTTAATACCGTCGGAGGGTATTGGATCGCAGCCTTTGTCTATTTACTCGGCTTTGTAGTGATTATTGATATATTCAGTTTTTTAGGGAGAAAACTGAATATAATTCCGGGGATCATAAAAAATAATACCTGGTTTATTGCATTTACCGTAATAGCAGCAGTGGCAATCCTGCTTGCTGTTGGTACATATAATGCCGTGGTACCCATGATTTCAGAATACGATATAAAAATAAATAAAAAAGCCGGTAATATAAAGCAGCTGAAATGTGCAATGATTTCTGATGTACATCTGGGTGAAATTGTAGGCAGGGACAGGCTTAAAAATGCCGTTGAATTAATTAACGGTATGGAGCCTGATATCGTTGTCATAACTGGTGATCTGATCGATGGTTCTGTCGGGCCGGTTAAGAACGGTAACATGCTGGAGGAGCTTAAAGGTATTAAAGCAAGGTTCGGAGCTTACTATATAAACGGAAACCATGAACATTACTCAAATGCTGTAGATGAGATAACTAAAATGATAGAAGAAACCGGGGTTACGGTTTTAAGGGATAAGACGGTAAAAATAAATGACAGCTTATATATTGTTGGAAGAGAAGATATGGATGGGCAGAGATTTGGCCATAAAAGAGCCGGTATAACGGAGTTGCTTGAGGGAGTAGATATGAGACTGCCTGTTATTGTACTTGACCATCAGCCCTCTAAATTGGACGAGCCCAGGAAAGCAGGCGTGGATCTTCAGCTTTCGGGGCATACCCACGCCGGACAGTTCTTCCCTGCAAGTCTGGTTACAAATATGATGTTTGAAGAAGATTTCGGATATTTAAAGGATGGCGGCTTTAATCTGGTGGTTTCCTGCGGATATGGCACATGGGGGCCGACAGTGCGGATTGGCAGCCAATCTGAAATTATTAAACTTAATATTGATTTTGCAGGCTCTTGACATATAGGCAGGAAACACATACAATATTATACGACCATTATTTTATTATGGTCGTATAATATTGTATAATGTTCGTAAGAGGAGGAGTTTTATGTCGCCCAAGATTTTTGCAATGCAGGAGAGGGAAGAGGCCCGGATAAAAATGCTGGACGCAGGATTTGCCCTCATCAAGGAGAACGGGATAACCCATGCCTCGGTGGAAAAAGTGACGCAGGCTGTCGGCCTTGGTAAAAGCACCTTTTACAACTTCTTTCCGTCCAAGGAAATGTTTGTATATGAGATCATCAAATACCAACGGGACCGGGCCAAACAGATATTCATGGACACGCTGGGCGGGCGGGAAAAGATGACGGCTGAGGAAGGTAAAGCATTCTTAAAGCAGATCATTTTCAGCAAGGACAGCATCTATCAATACCTGACTGCCGCAGATCAAGCCAAGCTATGTGCAGCCCTGCCTTCGGACTACCGGATCGATCCGGCTGCCGAGGCTGAGGTTATGGGCGGTCTGTTTGGGCATATGGAGAGTGTACGGCAGGACATCGATTACAAGGTGGTCGCCAACCTCATCAAAATTATGGCCATCTCAATGTTCCATCAGGAGGATCTGCACTCAGACGCTATGGAGCTGACTCTGAATCGTATGTATGACCTCCTGTTTTCCTGCATTTTTGAAGAAAGCGTGTAATACGCTTTTTTTTTGGCATGCTAGTTAGCTATGGCTAACTAGCGTAAATTTATTTTTGAAAGGAGTAAGCCCATGAACAGAAATAACAGTGCGCCGAAGGAAAAAACCGGCGTCTCACGGCTGTTGGAGCTGGCCGGATCCAAGAAGAACAAGCTCCTTATTGCCTGCCTGCTGTCGGTTCTCACCTCGGCCGCTCGCCTTGTGCCCTTCTTTACGATTTATGGGGTGATCAGGGAACTGCTTGTACACTATTCTGCCATAGGAGGCATAGATACAGTAAAAATTTATACGCTGGTCGGTTATACCTTTGCCGCCGCCCTGGTGTATGGCATTTGTGCCTTTGCATCCTCGGCATTAGCCCATGACGCCGCCTACGATATCATCTATGAGCTGCGATTAAAGTTAATGGAGAAGCTTTCCCGCATTCCTTCAGGCTATTTTACCGGCACCACACAAGGGGCCATCAATAAGGTCATATCGGATGATGTGGAACAGATTGAGGTATTTATCGCTCATCATATTGCTGATATGGCTGCAGCCACAGCCACCCCGGTCTTTACAATAGTTTATCTTTTCATTATGGACTGGCGGTTGGCACTGATTACAATGGTTCCACTCTTTATTTCCACATTTCTGCTTTCCGCAGGACTGAAAAATCCAAAAGGCGCTCAAACCCAGGTGGATATCCATGACACTAAGGAAAGGATGGAGGGAACCATTGTGGAATACATACACGGGATGCCGGTCATAAAAATATTCAACCGTTCGCTGAGTGCCTTTCGCCGTTACGAACGGGATGTTTCGGACTATGTTGAAACTGTAGAGCGTACGGCACATCATTTTGCATCTGGAATGGGTGCGTATTATGCATTCTTTGGCGCACAGCTCCTATTCCTGTTGCCTGCATCCCTGCTTTTTATTTCTTCAGCCTCCTCCTATCTGGATTTCTTGCCGGTTATCCTGCTGTTTTTCCTTGTTGGCGGAGGGTTGAAGGAACCGATGGAAAACATGATGCAAATGATGGTGAATTCAAGGCGTATTACCGAAGGCGTCAGCCGGATCGACCGGATTTTGAATCAGAAGGAAATTGCTGATGGGGATACGGGAAATCCATCGTCCTGCGACATTACCTTCAACGGTGTGTCCTTTACTTATGAGCAAAATGGACCACAGGCGGTGAACAATGTCTCTTTCCATCTTAAGCAGGGCTCCGTCACCGGCATTGTCGGCCCCTCCGGAGGAGGAAAGTCCACGTTGGCACAACTGCTGCTGGGCTTCTATGAGCCGCAGGCGGGCAGCATACAGATCGGCGGCGTAGATATAAGAGAAATTCCGCAGTACCGTTTAATGAAGCTGGTATCATATGTATTTCAGGATTCTTTCCTGTTCCACGATACCGTAGAGAACAACATCCGAATGGGAGACGGGCAGGTCACCAGAGATGAAGTGAAGCAGGCCGCCAGGAACGCAGGCATCCACCAGGTGGTCATGGCGCTTCCGATGGGCTATGATACGGTCATCGGCGAAAAGGATGCATACCTCTCGGGAGGTGAAAAGCAGCGTATAGCCATTGCACGGGTTTTCCTCAAGAATGCTCCCATCGTTATTCTGGACGAAGCTACGGCATATGCCGATGCCGAAAACGAAGCGAACATCCAGCAGGCATTTGCAAGGCTGGCGAAAAATAAAACGGTGTTGATTATCGCACACCGGCTTAAGACGGTTGAAAATGCAAACCGTATCCTGGTGATGAAAAATAGTGAGCTGCTTGGAGCGGGCACCCATACCGAGCTGCTGGAGAACTGCCCGCAGTACGGAAACATGATTGCCGCCAACGAGCGGCGGGACCGCTGGACCATCCGGAAGGAGGCGTCATTGGCATGAAGAAATTTAAACGCTGGTTTCAAACCATTACCTTTGGAGAAACAAAAAAGTATATCCGGCTGACCTTGTGGAACTTTCTGGACAGCTTTGCGGTGACCATCCCATACGGGGTTATGCTTATGGCCATATATATGCTGCTGATACCATTCTCGGAGCCCGACGCGCCGCTGCCGGCGAACAGGCTTTGGATTCTGTGCGGAGTACTGGTATTGCAATTGATCAGTTACTATTTTATTCGCCGGAAAACGTACATCGACATCTGCGTGGGTTTTGCCGACACAACGAAAAATGCCCGGATTTCCATGGGAGAACATCTGAAACGGCTGTCCATGGGCTTCTTCGGCCGGAAAGATGCGGGTAACCTGTCCACGGTGCTGCTGCGCGATTACACAGAGGTGGAAAACCTGGCCTCGGGTCTCATTCCTCAGATCTCCGTGATTCTGGTTCGCCTGGCTCTGGCAATCATCGTACTGTCTGTCTTTGACTGGCGTATGATGCTCTCGGTTGTACTGGTTATTCCGCTGGCGTTGCCGTTCGCATTTATGAGCTACCGCAAAATGGGGCGCATCAGCGGTGAATTGCTGAAGGCTCAGCAAAATGCCGCATCGGGCATCCTTGAATATGTAGGCGGTATTCAAACGCTCAAGGCCTTCAACATGGCGGGCCGGCAGTTTGAAACGCTGAAGAACTCCTTTAAAAGGCAGCACCGGCACTCGGTGGGAATGGAGCTGGCAGCCGCTCCTGTCGGTATGGTCGGGCGCTTTATACTCAATTGCGGCATCGGAATAGTAATGCTTGCGGGTGCCTGGCTGCTGACAAATGGTATGCTGCCGCCCTTCTACTACATCGCGTTTCTGCTGCTGTCTTTGAATATATATGAGCCTGTTATGATCCTGTTCGGCTTTATATCCGATTTTGCCCGCACAAACCGTTCAGCCTCCCGTATCAATGAGCTGAAAAACGAGCAGCCTTTACAGGAACCGGAAACAAGCACCAGGCCCGAGAATATGAATATTGAATTTAAAAATGTTTCTTTTTCCTATGGCAATCTGGAGGTTTTGCATGACATCTGCCTGCGCTTCCCGGAAAAGAGTATTACTGCACTGGTAGGTCCGTCCGGTTCGGGAAAATCCACCATTACCAGGCTGGCTGCGCGCTTTTGGGATACCAGCAGCGGGACGGTTGCGCTGGGTGGCGTACCGCTTAAGGATATGAAGTCGGATGAACTGCTTTCTTATATCAGCATGGTGTTCCAGGACGTGTACCTGTTCCACGACACCATCGAAGCCAATATTCGCATGGGCAGGGCGGACGCGGCCATGGATGAAATCATAGAAGCCGCTAAGACGGCGGCATGCCACGACTTCATTGCCGCACTTCCAAACGGGTATCAGACCATTGTGGGTGAGGGCGGCTCTACGCTCTCAGGCGGAGAAAAGCAGCGTATCTCCATCGCCAGGGCACTTTTGAAGAATGCACCTATTGTCCTGCTGGACGAAGCTACTGCGTCGCTGGATCCGGAAAATGAGGTGCTGATCCAGCAGGCTATCAGCGCACTGGTTGCCGAAAAGACAGTGATCGTCATCGCCCACCGGCTGCAATCCATATGCAATGCCGACCAGATTATCGTGCTGGAAAACGGTGCTGTCAAAGAATGCGGTGACCATGGCGAGCTACTGAGGCAAAACGGTCTGTATGCCAGGTTGTGGGAAGAACAAAGCAAAGCCGGAAGCTGGAGGATTCAGTAAAAACAGCTGAATTTCCATAATATAGATATCGAAATATAGATATCTATATTTCGATATCCGAAAGATGCCATAAAATAAGGCAAATGAAAATCAAATATTACGGATCATAGTGTGTAAAATTATGATCCGTAATACATGTTTTTAAGCGGTGTTAGTTTTGCAACATACTCTTTTTACTTAAACTTCTCTGAAACGGTTTTATCATTTCTTCTTGGGGAAGTTGAACTTCCAGCCGTTCTTTTTCTTTACCGGTTCTGCGGGCTTATCCAGCTCAAGGGTTTGAGCGTATCTGGGATAGTACATTTCAACTATATTTTTGAAGGTTATTTTTATTGCAGAGTACAGAGGAATTACTATGAGCAGGCCGATAAAACCAAATATCGGAATGATGCCCATCAATAGAAGTATTACTGTAAGTGGGTGGATATCCATACTCTTTTTCATTACCTGCGGAGAAATAAAATTATTGTCTATTTGCTGTACAATTGTCATAACAATAAATATTTTCACCGCCATAAACGGATTGTCGGCCAGAGACAGCAGTATGGCAGGTATTATACCCAGCCATGGGCCGAAGAATGGAATAATGCAGGTTATCATGGCAAAGATGGCCAGAATCAAGGAGTATTTAAGTCCGATAATGAGATAACCTATATACATAAACAGTCCGATAAAAAATGCTACCAGCAGCTGACCGGCAATGTAATTGGATAAAACATAATCAATATCTGTCAGGATTTTTCTTACATTATCCTTATGAGAAGCAGGTACAAATCTTACAACGCTGGGCATGAACCTGTTGCCGTCTTTGAGCATATAAACCAATATAATCGGAATAATTATTATAATTGATCCTACATTGGTTATAGCACCTATAAAATTAATGGTACCCTTTCCTATGTTTGTAACCAGGCTCTGTGCAAACTCGGATAATTTATTCGCAATATCAGGTGTTTGCAGCTGTGAAAGATCAAAATAACCGAATAAATTACTGCTCAGCAGATTGTTTACAGTATTTTCAGCTTTTTGGTACAGGCTGGGAAGACTTTGTGCAAAATCTGTAAACTGGGTTTTTATCAGAGAGCCTGTGTACGAAGTAAATAATATTATTACGGAAAGTGCAATAATAAAGGCCAGGATTATTGCCCATATATGAGGCATTTTGCTCTTCTCAAGCAAATTTACAAGTGGTCTGAGGATGTAGTACAGCAGTCCTCCGAATAGAAGAGGAAATATAATAGAGTAAATAAAGCTGAGGATTGGAGAGAAAAAGAAGTCTATTTTTCCGAACATAAATATTATCAGCAGTGTTAACAGCAGATAGCATCCATATCTGAAAAATTTACTTCTGAATATAAAATTTGTATTGTTATCCATAGGTACCTCGTAAATAAAATTTAACTGGTTTATACTTATATTATGTGCGTATCAGCACTGACTTACATGCCTTGTACATAAATTATAGAGTTAAATGAAAAAATATACAATCAATATTTTACAATCTCTGAGAGCGGACCTTGCAATATCATCGGAGATTTATCCTTATCCAGCCACTTTACCATGGCAAGGACATCCTTTCTGTCGGCAGCAATGCAGCCGCTGGTGTATTTTAGCCCCATGGCGGGATTGATTATATGAAAAAATATAGCACTTCCTTTGTATTTAATGTTCTGAGGGTTATAGCCTATGTTGAAAAAAACATCATAAACACCGTTTTTCATACTGCTGAAGTTTTCTGCAGACTTCCAGCGCCCGTTTGAGGGCTCTCGCTGAAGTGTATTGTAATACGATGATTCGGGATCATCTACCCAGACGTCTTTTGAATCATATTTATAGAATTCAAGCCCGGTTTCCACATTGGCGGTCTTACTGAAACAGGTTCCGATATGGTATGCACCCGCGGGTGTTTTCTTGTCTCCTTCTCTTTTGGCGGTTGTAAAGCCCTTTTGTCCTATATATCCCTTCAGGTTCTTATGTATATTCACCCAGCCGTTTATGTTTTTTTCATATGTATTGATAACTGCGTTTGAAGTATTGGTTAATTTCGATGTCACAACAATCAACTGGGAAGTATCTTTGTTTTTTATAAACTTTAGTTCCGAAATAGCTTTACTGCTCAAGCCGTATTCAGTCCTGTCGTATTTGCCCAGGGAAATATCCTGTATTGTATAATTTTTATAATCGGTATCATCAAAATGCCACCATTCGGTGCTGAGCTGCTTGAAGCCGGAGGCTGTCATTGCCTTCGACAGGATATTCATATTTTTTCGTTGCTCGGTACTCATGCCCTTATAATTGGGTGAAGCCTTTTCCGAAAAAGTATCGAATCCTGTAGGCATAATTACTTCCTTTCCGCTTTTATCCACAAGAGTAACATCCACAGCGGCTCCGCGGTTATGTTTGGAGCCTGATCGATATGGGTTGGCGACATAATTTTTATTTGGTGTGGCCTCCCACATTATTTTCTGTATACTCAGGGGCCTGTATGCATCCCAGATTTTAATCGAATATCCCTGTTTTTTAACAAGGTTGTTGGCTTTTATCAATTTATCCAGTGTACCTTTAGTCAGAACACAGGTTGGAGAGGGGTAGAGTGTTTTCTGAACAAAGTTGTCACAGGTGGCATATTTCAAATCAATCACAAAGTCCTTGCTATAGTCCTCCACAAGCACAAGCTCGGTCTTTTTTACTGCGGTATGTACAGCTTCTGCCGATGTAAACCCGGCAATATTCATACACATTATTATTGTAATAGCTGCTATAATAAATTTTATGCAAAAACGTTGTCTTTTAGTCATATATGGCTCCTGGGCATTTTCTTTTAATTTTACCATATTATCCTCTATTGGCAATGTACAATACATTGTCGATAGAGGGTACTGCCGGTATTAAAATCAAGAATGTGAAAAAGCTCCAGGTTTCCGAGATATATCAAGACCTGGAGCTTTTGCTTCAAATTATATTAATTCAAGTTCGACTACTGTATCAATATCATCCGGAAGAGGATAGGTAGCTCCATCCGGTATTCCAAAATTAAAAAATAGATCCTCCGGATAATCGTGAGTATTCCAGGGCCTTGTCACGGGAATCTCCGAGCCGTCCTTCAAGAGTCTGATACTTCCGACCTTGCCCGCGAAATTTTCCAGACATACGGCGCCAATACTCTGTTCAAATACGTGGGCATATATTTTGCCGTTTGTGACATTTTGAGTGAAACGGCCCCAGTCAGGTTTGGGAAGTTGAGCTTTACCGCAGCCATATATGGAGCTGCCGTTTTGCTGCATCCAGCTGCCGACCTGATCCAGTACGGCCAGGGATTCCGCCGGTATTTGGCCCTTTGCGTCAGGCCCTACGTTGAGCAGCATATTTCCGTTTTTGCTTACGCACTCTACAAGTTTACGAATTATAAGCTTTGGGGATTTGTAGTTTTTGTCGCCGGAATGATAACCCCAATTGTTATTCAGAGTGATGCAGGCTTCCCAGGGAACAGGATTTCCGCCGTCGTCCGTAACGCCATTGGCAGGTATCAATTGCTCCGGTGAAGCAAAATCACCTGAATATATGAGAGGATTGCCGGTTTTAATGGATTGGCTGCCGTCAAGCCTGTTGTCGATCAGGATATGAGGCTGCAGCTGTCTTACCATATTGACCAGATCGGCAGCCCTCCAGATTTCCCCGGTCATATTGTCATATGAGAAATCATACCACATTATATCAATATGTCCATAGCCTGTAAGCAGTTCTTTAACCTGGCCATGCAGGTAATTGACATATCTTGAAAAATCCCTTTTCCTGTCTTTGTATTCTTCCTTTTCCCTCATGGGATGGAAGGGATCTCCAAAGGCGGGATAATCCTCATGATGCCAGTCTAAAAGCGAATAGTACAGGCCGACCTTCAGGCCTTCGGCACGGAAGGCTTCAAGAAACTCCCTGACAAGGTCTCGTCCGCATCTGGTATTGGTGGATTTATATTCGGTGAGTTTACTGTCAAAAAGGCAAAAGCCGTCATGATGCTTTGCAGTCAGAACGGCGTATTTCATGCCTGCCTTTTTAGCGGCTTTTGCCCATGACCTTGGATCATATGCGGCAGGATTAAATTCATCGAAGTATTTCTGATAATCTTCATTGCTTATCTTTTCAACACTTCTGACCCACTCTCCCCGTGCGGGTATTGCATAAAGGCCCCAGTGAATAAACATTCCGAAACGGGCCTCCGAAAACCATCCGGTACGTTGGGTCCTCTCTCTGATAATAGGATTTGAATTATGCATAAGGTTACTCCTCCCGATTAAGTTTGTATTTATATTTTATAGAATAGATGCTAGAATTGAATGGAAAAACGAAACGGGTTTTTGTATAAATCTGATTTTTCATATATTTTCGGAGGAGCTTATGAGCAGCCAGAATATTCTGTTTAAAAGAGATTTTTTGGATAACCTGCGTGTAAATATTATTATTTCTGCATATACACATTGCTGGCAGGGATGGAGGGAGCTTGACTACATGCCTGATTTTAATAAATTTTACTTTATATGCAGCGGGGAAGGCCTTATAAAAATAGATGATGAAGAGTTCTACCCGCATAAGGGGCAATTGGTGTTAATGCCTGCAGGAATGCGTCAGTCCTACTCCACAATAAGTAAAGATACCTTTAAAAAGTACTGGTGTCATTTTACTGCAAAAATTGGTGACATTAATGTTTTCGATTTTTTTGACGTACCCTATGTCATTGATATAGACAATATCAGTGAGCTGGAGGAGCTGTTCAAGGAGCTCATTAACCTTCACAATGATCAAAAGCTGTCGGCAGTATTGAGAGAAAAGGCCGTCATGACAGAAATAATAGCTTATTTCATTGAAAAGGCAAATATTGAAGATTTCAAGGTCTCCAGATTTACTTCGCTGCAAAAGATAGACAGCGTAGTAAAATACATTGATTCCCATATTTCCGAGAATCTATCGGTTGAAACTCTGGCTGATCACTTTCATTTCCATCCCAACTATTTTACCCGTATTTTCAAGAAATACATGGGGCTGCCCCCAATACAATATATCAATAAAATGAGGATTGAGAGGGCCAAATACCTTTTAAAGGCAACGGGCCTGCAAGTCAATGAGATTGCAGCCAGGACAGGTTTCCTGGACGTATATTATTTTTCCAGATCCTTTAAAAGCCTTACGGGATATTCGCCCTCTGATTTCAGGAATATCAGTCCAAACTCTTTCTGAACCGTTTTGTAGCTATAAACAGGATCACTATGGTAAAGCCCAAAAGAGCTGCGGTATCCTTCCATAAATAAGTCATACCGATACCTTTCAGGGTAATCCCCCTTATAATATCAAGAAAGTATGTCAGCGGAATAATATATCCTAAATAATTAATAGCTGCCGGCATTGCCTCCCTGGGAAAAATGAAGCCTGACAGCAGGATACTTGGCAGAAGAAAGAATACCATCACTATCATTGCCTGCATCTGGTTTTTTGCAAAGGTTGATATAAGCATTCCAATTGAAAGCGAGCAGTAAACAAACAGAAAGCCCAAAAGCAGCAACAAGCCCATAGAGCCTGCCACGTTGACCTTGAAGACCCAGACACACATGGCCAGTGAGAATAGAAAACCGGAATAACCTATGACAATATAGGGTATGAGCTTTCCGAGAATCAACTCGGAGGCCTTGATGGGTGTGACTATCAACTGCTCGATGGTACTTCTTTCTTTTTCCCTTACCAGTGCAAAAGCCGTAAGCATGATGGTTATATTCTGCAAAATAAGCCCAACGAGGCCTGGAATGGTAAACTTTGTACTCTCCATGTCGGGGTTAAACCATACATCTGTTTTCAGCGATATTCCGGTCAGTTTGTCGGGAGTAATACCGTATTTCAGAAGTTTTTCAGCTGTATATTTTTGTGAAAAGCCTCTTGAAATGAGCTGCCCGCTGCTCAAGGCAGTCCTGGCAGTGGTAGGCTCGGTGCCGTCTATTATTAGCTGTAATTCGGTATTTAATCCACTTTTTATCCTATTGGAATAATCTTTTGGAATAATCAGCCCGGCTTTTGCCTCTCCGCTCTTTATAAGCTCGGCTATCCCATCCTCAGACTGCACCGTTTCATAGACAATAAAATATTCCGATTCGGTAAACTTATCGAGGAAAGCTCTGCTTTCTTCAGTATTGCTCTGATCATACACAGCAGTCGGGATTTTATCCACCTCGGTGTTGACCGCATAACCGAACAGCAGCATCATAACCACAGGCATTATGAAGGGAAGCCGCAAGCTGATGGGATCCCGTTTTACCTGAATGAATTCCTTCTTTATAATAGATATGAATCTTTGAAAACTGAAATGGTTGTCAGTCCTTCTCATTTATATCATCCCCCTTCAGAAATGTCAGATCGTTGATGGCGCCTGCAACCTTTTGATTGGTTGTCTGCTCAACATACCTGATGAATATATCCTCCAGGTTCCGTGCACCTTCTGTTTCAATCAACTGTCTGGGGGAGGCGATGTTAATAAGCTTGCCGTTAAGTATGAAACCGACTGTGTCACAGCTTTCAGCTTCATCCATATAGTGTGTGGTTACAAGAATGGAAATGCCCTGTCGGGCCAGTGAATGTATAATCTCCCAGAAAACTCTTCTGGAAACAGGATCAACTCCTGCTGTGGGTTCGTCAAGGATGAGGAGTTTGGGTTTGTGGATCAGGGCACACCCAAGAGCTAAACGCTGTTTCCATCCCCCTGACAGTGTGCCGGCCAGGCTTTTTTCCTTGCCCGTAAGGTTAGCCATGGAAATAAGTTCTTTCTTCCTTTCAGCTGTAACTTTCTTGGGCAAGCCGTAAATGCCGCCGTAAAAGTCAAGATTTTCCTCAACTGTAAGATCTTCATAAAGACTGAAACGCTGACTCATATAGCCAAGGTTTTGCCTGACGGCTTCGGTTTCCCTGGTTACATCCCTGCCCATAACGAGGGCTTTTCCTGAGGTGGGGTGGAGTACTCCGCAAAGCATACGGATAGTTGTTGATTTACCTGAACCGTTCGGTCCCAGGAAACCGAAAATGGTTCCCTGCGGAATTGAAAAATTTATATTATCTACAGCTGTAAAATTACCAAATTTCTTGGTGAGATTTTCAACATGCATGGCGTATTCCATAAATTTCTCCTTTCTTGTTACTGCTGTTTCTGAGGGGATATTCCATCAATAAGCAATGAAATCATATCATCAATTTCCTTTTCGTTTTCCGACAGCTTGAAATTATCGGTGAAGAGCATTTTCTGCCCTATAAAGGCAAAAAAGCTGCCTATAATATTTCTCATGATTATCATTGGTTCGATATCTGTACGTATCTGGCCGCTTTCAGCCATTTTTTTATAAAAGGCCAGAATCTGCTGCTCCATTTTAGTGAAAAGGTTGTTGTACATAACTTCTCTGATATCCTCATGAAACAGTGCTTCACTTAGAATTACCCTGAACATGGGAAAGAACTTCTGTACCAGTTCAAGCCTGTCTATGAGAATATCCTTGAGAATAGCTCTGAGGTCCTTTTGTTCTTCATTTTTAAATATTTTGCCCAGCGACGTAAGAACAACCTTATCTGCAGCAATCTTCACGGCCTGCAGCAAAATTCCGTGCATAATATCCTTTTTTGTTTTGAAGTATCTGAAAATTGTTCCCTCCGCAACACCTGCTCTTTTTGCAATCTCACTGGTGGTAGTTGAGGAAAAGCCCTTTTCATTTGAGATTTGGATTGCCGCCTCAAGAATTTTTTTTTCTTTTTCCGGCAAATCCAGTTCGGATAAATCAACATTTTTACTCATGAAATCGGATGCATCCTTTCTTTTGCCCATTATGGCGTATTATTGCCAACAGGCGGGAAATTGGTTTAACGCGTTTGCCATACTTGTCAGCAGAACAATTTTAAAAATGAGTGAGTACTCACTACAATTTTATAATATTCCATAAGTTAATTGAATGTCAAGAAAAAAATCCGTATATAAATATAATTTTTTTAAACAATATCATTAGCAGGCTGCAACATCTAAAACGTGTATTGTCCTGCAAGGAAAATTTTCTCAGGGCAAAGCGGAGGAGATTGGAATAATTACAGTCTATTGGGAAGCAAAGAGAACAGAGGAGGCAGTTATGATTAAATCTGCAAAAACTGTGAAGATACTCAAATACCTTGGCATCGGCCTGGCGGCAGGGGCAGCAAACGGTCTTTTCGGATCGGGGGGAGGCACTTTAGCCGTTCCCGCAATGGTTTTTTTGCTTGGAGAAGAGGAGCATCGTGCGCATGCCACTGCCTTGTTGATAATTCTCCCGTTGACCCTGGTAAGCAGCAGCTTTTACCTGGCAAATCATTTTGTGGATTGGAATCTGACCTGGAAGACAATGGTCGGAGGAGTTGCCGGAGGAATCATAGGAGCTTATCTTCTGAATAAATGTCCTTCGGGTTTATTGAGAAAAATATTTGGCATTTTTATGATAATTGCAGCATTCAGGATGATTTTCTGATCAGGTGCAAATACTAATAGCACATGCGGATAAACAATTTTTCAGGAAGGTATAGCCATGATAGTGATTTTGATAGGTCTGGCAGCAGGCATAATAAGCGGAATGGGCATTGGCGGCGGAGCAATACTGATACCGGCTCTGGTGCTGTTTGTGAAACCTGAACAGCATGTGGCCCAGAGCACTAATTTGCTGTTTTTTATTCCAACTGCCATAGTTGCTTTATCAATACATATCAAACACAAAAGTGTTGATTTCAAAACAGGAATTCCTATTATGCTTTTCGGTCTGGCGGGAGCAGTTCTCGGATCTTATATCGCTCTGGCCATCAACGGTCAGATACTGCGGAAAAGCTTCGGTATATTTTTGCTGGCTATGGGGTTGTATGAGATTTTCGGAAAGAAAAAAACGCGGAAAGCAAAAACTTAATAATCAATTTTAGAATTTTACTAT
>JAEVZU010000053.1 GCA_023392075.1 Bacillota bacterium
ACTGGAAGATAATATCTCTTTTTCTTGCTCCAAGTGCCTTTCGGACGCCGATTTCCCTGATACGTTCGGTAACCGAAACCAACAGTATGTTGACTATTCCTATACCGCCCACCACCAGTGTGATGACAGCAACCACCAGCAGTACCGATGATACTATGCCAAGCACCGAGTTAAGCTGCTCCTGTACTTCGGACAGGAATTGCACATAGTACTTATCCTTGTTTCCATGTTTCTGCTCGAGAATCCGTATAACCTTATCGGCTATTTTCTTAAGATCCTCTTTATCCTTGGATTCAACAGTAGCGTACATGTAATTCAGCTGATCAGACCAGGGATAGTATGCCTGCAAGGTGGTCAAGGGAATGGTCAGTGAAACACTTTGACTTTCATAGGACATCATATCCCCAAAAATTGAATCCTCGGCCTTGGTGACTCCAATTACCGTTAAATTCATGGAGCTTCCCGAACCTAATTTTACTCTCAGTTTTTGCCCTATGGGATTTTCATTTTTAAAATTGGCTTTGGCAAAATCCTCTTTAATTACAACTACATTCGATCTGAGGGAGTTGTCAATATCATTGATCATTCTGCCCTGTGACATGTCAGTGGGCATGATGTCCTTGTACTGTGAGGAGATACCGGTTATATTTGCATTCCTGGTCTTGTCGCCAAGCCTGATGGTACCGGATCTTCCCATGGAGGTACCCACGTTTTTAATCTCCTCTACTTTGGCAATTGCCTTCATGTCATCATTTTGCAACACATCATTGGAGTTAATGGTGCCTGACTTGTATGATACGGCTAACACATTAGCCCCTATTTTTGCAAATTCGTTATCCATATAGCTCTGGGTGGCATTTCCTATGGCAACTATGGTTATAACCGAAAATACGCCCATTACAATACCTATCATTGTCAGTATGGACCGGAGCTTATTTGCCCGAAGACTGGATAACGCCTGCTTGAAGCTTTCAATAATATTCATTATTTACCTCATCCTTTATCTTCGACTAATTTAGCTCTGGCTCCATCCTTAAATGTGGACTTCGGATTCATTATGACAAGGTCTCCCTCTTTGATATCTCCGGATTCGATTTCTCCCTTCATATCAGAAGTGGTTCCAATTTCTACAGGTACCTTGTGCATGGTTTGTTTATCCTTGCTCAAAACGTAAACAAAGTTTTTACCGTCCTTGTCAGGGCTGAGCATATCAAGCTGCAATGTCAGTATATTTTTCTTATCCACAGTCTTAATGTCACAATTTACAGTGATACCTGGCTTTATTGCTTCAGTGATGCTGTCAATACTTACGATTACCTGTATGACAGTTTCCTGTGTGCCGGTATTGTTTGTATTAGTATTTGCAACAGGAGAAACACTCTTAACTTTTCCTGTGATCTTATCGGTTTCAGGTATGGAGTCTCCGGTAATATCTACAGACTGCCCCGGCTGCATCATCTTCGCATTATATTCATTAATATTGAGCTTGACTTCGAGCTTGTCGGGATTTACAACGGTAAATACCGGCTGCGCATTCGGTGTGAAAGATCCTTCGGTAACATTTACCTGTGTTGCCACACCATCCATGGTGGCGTACATGGCATCATTGTATTTCTTGATCTTGGTTTCCAGGTCCTTTATGGTCAGTACGCTGTTCTCAATAGCCAGTTCCTGGCTTTGAATATCTATCTGCTTGGTGCTGGTTGACTTGGAAGCCGAATTGACATTATCTTTCTCATTTTCAACCTTAAGCTTTGCATTCTTTAATGCATCTTCTGCATCTTTCACCTTATTTTCGGCCAGGTCCAAATCATTCTTGGATCTGTCACCTATTTCATACAGAGATTTGGTATTATCTCTTTCCTTTACAGCGTTGTCCAGAGTTCTTTGGGCTGAAGCAACACTGTTTTCGGCAACCTTAAGACCATTTTGAGCTGCTGAAACACTTACTGCGGCATCTGTAAGCTTGAGCTTCTGCAATGTCAGTTCCTGAGTTTTTCTCTGCAGCCTGGCCTGGTCAAGCTGCAGATTTAACGTATCAAAATCAAAGTCTGCCAGCTTCTGTCCTTTTTTTACTACATCGTTTTGTTTAACATACAATTTTGTGACTTTTACAGGTGTATCCAGATATACATCGGACTTTTCAACTTCTGCTATCGTTCCGTTTGCAGAAATAGCCGAACTTATATCATCTTTTTTAATTTCGGCAGTACTCACCGAAAATACAGGTCCTGAGCCGGCGGCTCCGGAATTTTTTATAATACCGGCCGCAATCAATGCAATAACCAGCACTCCAACACATATCCCAATAACTATTTTCTTTTTCATTGTTTAAATTTACCCCCAATTATGTACTAATTCAATAAAGCGGCAGCTTTGATTTCACTGTAGCCTGTAAATGCAGCATAAACTATAAATACGAGCGCCATTATCAGATATGCCTTCTTCTTGTCTATTTTGCTCACAATCGCTATACCAATAGCACCAATAACCAGCTGCCATATGTAGAACACCTCTACTACCTTGGCCGCACCAAATATGAAGTTTCCTTTCATTTCAGGCAAAAGTGAGGCTAAACTTGTATATGTCACTTCAGTATATGTTCCGGTTACATATGTCACGGCAATAGTTACAATTGTACCCAGGATTGATATTACCGACGAATATCCCAGAACAGACAGAACCTGTTTATAACTTGCCTGTCCTTTAAATATCTTTGTAACCAGCCATATGGCCAATGCCTGAACCAATAACATAAAACCGGCAGCAATACCGCCCATGACAGGTGTCGAGATTGCCGATATGTTCACAACCTGATCAAGCAGTTCCGGCGTCATTTGCTGTCCGGCATTGGCAGTTGTCATTTCCATTGTGGTTCTCAGATACTCTTTGAATATTGGAAAGGTTCCATACATTAATATAACCGGCGCAAGAACATTTAATATAATACCCAGAAGTACCCGCGGCTTCTGCTCCAGATCGGCCATCAGCCTCTCGGGTGAAAAGATGCTGCCGGCTATTCTCTGAAATACATTCAGCCTTGGCAGATTATTGCTTTGCTGTTCAATTACTAAATTATCGTTCATAAAAGTCTCCTCTTAAAGAAAAATTTACCATTGCAATTTTAAAAAATATTAAAAGCTTTGTTAAGCTTTTTCTAATTCCTTTTCTTCCTCCAGATTGAACTTTGCGAGTACTTCTCTTGCATCAAGGGGATTTTGGATAAATTCATCCGATTTTAAAAATCCGTCTCTGAACCTCAGTACTCTTTTGGTATGTTCGGCAATATCAGGTTCATGTGTAACAAGTACAATAGTTACACCTTCCTTGTTCAGATCCTGAAAAACAGCCATTATTTCTTCACTTGATGTACTATCCAGGTTTCCTGTAGGTTCATCCGCCAAAATAATCGAAGGAGTATTTACAAGTGCTCTGGCAATTGCAACCCTCTGTTTCTGACCGCCGGACATCTCATTGGGCTTGTGATGCATTCTCTCTCCCAGCCCTACACGTTCAAGTGCCGCCGTGGCCTTTCTCCGTCTTTCCTTGCTTCCTACACCCGCATAGATCATAGGAAGTTCAACATTTTGCAGTGCCGTAATTCTCGGCAAGAGGTTAAAGGATTGAAAGACAAACCCTATTTTAAGATTTCTTATTCTAGCCAGTTCTCCCTCGTTAAGTGAAGATATATTTACTCCGTCGAGCCAATACTCACCTTTGGTGGATCTGTCAAGACATCCGATTATATTCATCAGAGTGGATTTACCAGATCCGGAAGGTCCCATTATAGCCACAAATTCCTTTTTATCTATATTTATATTGGCGTTCTTAAGAGCTTCAACTTCGATATGTCCGTTTTTGTATGTTTTACCCAGATTCTTCATGGAAATAATCAAAGCTTTTTTTCCTCCTTTCAATGTTTTATTTATTTAAACTCAACTTTTTAAGATAGAGTTTTGTTAACAAATTCTTGGCAGCTGATCACCGGCCAACAGCTTGATGATTCTTGTACCTCCGCTGAGAGCCTTGAGAACCACCTTTGCTTCACTGTCATTTATTACTTCCCCGATAATAGCCGCGTCCCTGCCATAATTATTCTTTTTAAGTGCTTCAAGAACATCACCGGCCTGGTCTCCTGGAACAAAAATCAACAGCTTCCCCTCATTTGCCATATACAGCGGATCCATCCCCAGAAGTTCACAAACCCCCTGGACTTCTCTTTTGACAGGAAGTTTTTCTTCATATATCTGAACGGTGACATTACTTTGTGCCGCAATCTCATTCAGAGTTGTAGCAACACCGCCTCTGGTGGGATCTCTCAGCACATGCAGCTGCCGGGTTATCTTCAGCATGTCCTGAACCATCCCCGCTAAAGGTGCACAGTCGCTTTTTATTTCGGCCTGGAAGCCCATATTCTCCCTTTCAAGCAGTATACAGCTGCCATGATCACCGATGGTTCCTGAAATTATTATTTTATCACCGGCTTTTGCATTTCTCCCCGAGATATTCACTCCTTCTGGCAATACACCTATACCGGAGGTATTAATAAATATTTTATCGACTGCACCTTTTTGAACCACTTTGGTATCGCCGGTTACAATTTTGACACCGCACTCATCGGCCGTTACAGCCATGGACTCAACTATTTTTTCAAGCTCTTCAATGCTGAACCCTTCTTCGATAATAAAACCGCAGCTCAGATACAGAGGAGTTGCACCGCTGGTGGCCAAATCATTTACCGTGCCGCAGACAGCAAGCTTTCCGATATTTCCTCCCTTGAAAAAAATTGGAGTTACCACAAAACTGTCGGTGGTAAAAACTATATTTCCGCTGTTTCCTATCTCAAGTCTGGCCGAATCATCTCCGGCAGAGAGTATATCGTTCCTGAAGTATTTCTTAAATACATTATCTATAAGAGCAAGTGTGGCTGAACCTCCGCTGCCATGAGCCAGAGTGATTATGTTTTCCATATTGTATTGGCCGCCTCCTTGATAGTACATAAATTATTTTATATTATTCTTTACCTGCTTCAATATTTCATTTGTTATTATATACACAATTTTTAATATATCAGAGCATTTTTTTATCTGTTTTAATACTTTAAATAAATTATTATACAGTTACACTAAACAGCACCGCTTTAATCCCCATATTTGTAGTACGCGGCACACGTACCTTCGGATGATACCATACAGGCTCCCACAGGATTTTCAGGTGTACACCTTGTTTTAAAAAGCTTACAGTCGTAAGGACGCTTCTTGCCTTTCAAAACTTCACCGCACATGCAGCCCTTGGGTTCAGGACTGTCTTTAGGCTTTATATCAAATTTCTTCATTGCATCAAAGCTTTTATATGCTTCCTTCAAACCCAGACCAGATCCCGGTATCATGCCTATTCCGCGCCAAACTGCATCTATAGGTTCGAAAACCTCATACATTTTCTGCTGTGCCTTTGTATTTCCTTCCTTTGAAACTATTCTGGAATATACATTCTCAAAAACCTTTTTGCCTTCGGTAATATTTTTCAGCAGAACGTTTATTGAATACAGAATATCCAAAGGCTCAAAACCCGCAACAACACCAGCCTTTTCCATATTATACGCAACATATGAAAAAAAGTCTGTACCAATTATAGCAGAAACATGACCCGGATAAATAAAACCGTCAAGAGCCAGCTCCCGGTCTCCTGCCAGGGCTTTGACGGCTTCGGGCATTGTTTTGTTTGCTGTCAGCACAGAAAAATTTTTTATTTTTTCCGCTTCTGCCTTTAAAACCGAAAGTGCAATAACAGGAGTAGTTGTTTCAAAGCCAACTGATAAGAATACAACCTCTTTGTCGGGATTGGCTTTAGCTATTTCGAGAGAATTTAACGGTGAGTATACCATCTGGACATTGCAGCCCTGTGCTTTTTTGTATAGCAAGGTGCTGTTATTTCCGGGTATTCTCATCATATCGCCGAAAGTAGTTATTATAACATTTTTGTTTTCAGCCAATTCAGTAGCACTGTCAATATATCCGGTTGGTGTGACACATACTGGACAGCCGGGTCCCGACAACAGCTCAATACTCTTTGGCAGCAGTGATCTGAGGCCATAGCGGGAAATAGCCATTGTATGTGTACCGCAAACCTCCATTATTTTTATATTTCTACCCGAATATGCGTTAAGGCAGTCCACAATTTTTTGTATCACTGCCTTGTCTCTGAATTCGTCTATATAGTTTGTCATTTTGCCTCCATTTTACTTGATCCCCAATTCCCTGATTTCATTAAAAATGTCAATTGTTCTGGCAGCCTCATCCTGATCAACTATTTGAATTGCACAGCCGGCATGTACCAGGACAAAATCACCGACTTTTACATTTTCAAGCAGTTCAACTGAAATTTTGTTTATAACTCCCATCATTTCAACTTCCGCAGAATTTCCATCAATCTTGATAACCTTTGCAGGCAATCCTAAACACATATTAACCTCCCAAGCCATTTATGGCTTTGAGCCGTATTGCGGCCGCAAAATATAATGTAATTTGTTCACTCCCCTACCGCCATAAGGCGAATAAAGGAGGTTAATCGGCCATTCTCCCCGCAGGCCAATAATACTTTCTCACTGTTTTAGTATATACATATTTTAAAACTATTTCAATCTTCAAGTCTTGGCAATACTGCTGGCTATAGCCATAATTGCCTGTCCCAGTGCTATGCCGCCGTCGTTTGCGGGGATCTGCGAGTGAGTATATACCTCAAAGCCATTTTTTTCAAGCAGCTCCGAGCTCATAGCCAGCAGCGCAAGGTTCTGAAATACCCCGCCGCTGAGTACTACTCTGTTCAGATTGCAGGCCTGCCTGATTTGACTGCAGCCTTTCAATACAATCTCTGCCGCAGTGGCGTGAAATCTTGAAGCAATGGCCTCAAGACGGCTTTCAGCCTCTATATCGCTCAAAAGCTGCCTGATTATCTTATCGGTTCTCACAACAAAACCTCCTGTTTCACCGGTGTCAAGCATTACCTCATACGGCCTTGCAGTCCTGTCCACCGCATAATATTCCAATTCTATTGCGGCCTGCCCTTCATAGCTGATATCCGTCTTAACACCCAGCAAGGCAGAAACCGCATCAAAGAATCTGCCCATGCTTGAGGTTTCGGGACAGTTGAGCTTTTTTTCCAGCATTCTCACAGTAAAAGCTATATCACCGGCACTTATATTTCGCAGAAGCTGATGCTCCTGATTTCCCCTGCTCACCTGCGGAATTTTCACCCCGGCTGAATAAAGGTATCCCAATGCCATTTTCCAAGGATGTTTGACAGCAGAATCACCTCCCGGCATCATAACATACTGCAGACTGCCGGCACGTTCAAAACCGTAATAGCCTCCCTTGAAAAATTCCCCTCCCCATATCCTGCCGTCCTCCCCATAGCCGGTGCCGTCAAAGGAGACTCCGATTACCCGGCCGGATAGCCCGTTTTCTGCCATACAGGAGGCTATATGAGCTTTATGGTGCTGTACACCTGTTTTATATTCAGTGTTGTACTCAAGTCCATACTGTGAGGAAAAATAGTTGGGATGCAGGTCATAGGCGATGTGCCGGGGAGCTATATCAAACAATTTCTTAAAATGTTCAACTGCATGAACAAAAGCCTTGTTTGTACTCTCATTTTCCAGATCACCTATGTGGTGGCTGAGGTAAAACATATTTCCCTTATTGAGGCAGAATACATTTTTAAGCTCCCCGCCGCAGGCAAGTACCGAAGGGAGCTCCGCAGCATTATCCATACCCAGCAGCTTGTTTGCATCCAACTTTACAGGCATGGGAACATAACCTCTGGATCTCCTGATGATATATTCCTTATCTTTAAAAACTCTGGTTACAGAGTCATCGGTTCTGATATATATTTCACGGTTGTTTGTCAAAAAGGCATCTGCAATTCCGACAAGTCCCTGTATTGCCTCCTCGTCGCGGTAATATATGGGTTCACTGCTGAGATTTCCGCTGGTCATCACCAAAACCTCCGGAAAGAGATCCTGTTCAAACAATATATGATGTATGGGATTATATGGCAGCATTACACCCAGATAGCTATTTAGATGTGCTATTTCCTCCGGTAAGACAATGCCCTCCTTTTTTCTGAGCAGCACAATAGGGCTGGCCGGAGATTCCAGCAGCTGTTTTTCCTTTTCATTCACATGACAATACTTTTGGACTGTCTCAAAATTTCCCATCATTAAAGCAAAAGGCTTGTCATCTCTGTTTTTCCTGCTCCTCAGCCTCTTTACCGCACTTTCGTCCAGCGCGTCACAAGCCAGATGGTATCCTCCGATACCCTTGATAGCGGCTGTCTTTCCTGATTTCAAAATTCCTGTGATATATTCAAGACAATGCCGGCTGTCGGGCGGTCCCTCACCATTTAGCACTGATATAATTTTCCCGGTCTCATCAGCTATTGACAGAACAGGACCGCAGTCGTGGCAGGAGACTGGCTGAGCATGATATCTCCTGTCGGAGGGATCAGTATATTCAAGACTGCAGGAACTGCACATTTCAAAACAGCTCATGGTGGTCTTATCCCTGTCATATGGAATATCCTTGATAATTGTATATCTGGGGCCGCAATTTGTACAATTGATAAAAGGATACTGATATCTTCTGTCCTTCGGATCCTTTAGTTCATTTATACAATCCACGCAGGTGCAGACATCAGGTGAAATGAAAATATTGCCTTTTGAGACCGCCTCGCTCTGCCTTATTTCAAAGCCTTGAAAACCTGTGACGGGCATATCTTCATAATTTAAAGTCTCAATTTTAGATAAAACAGGTAAATTTGTTTTTATATTTTCAATAAAACCGGATAGCCCTGTTTCATCGGTTTCGATCTCGATTACTACATTGCTGTCGGTATTTCCCACCCATCCCTTCAAGTCCATACTTTTTGCCAGATTATAAATAAAGGGCCTGAAACCCACGCCCTGAACTATTCCCGTAATTGTTATCCTGTATTTTCTCATAGTACGGCCTTTCAGTTGTCTTCAATTTCCAGATATTTTTTTGTTGTCTGCATATCCTCTGTTATCTGTTCCTTCAGGAGTTCTACCGACTCAAACTTCTTCTCATCCCTTATTTTCTTCAGAAAAAATACTTCTATTTTTTTACCGTATATATCCCTGTTAAAATCAATAATATGCGTTTCAACCGTTTTTTCCTTAACATCCTCAAAAGTCGGATTAAAACCCACATTGGTCATGCTGTTATAAAGCATGCCATCCAGCAGTGTCTTGGTAATATATACACCGTTGGCCGGGAGCACAAGAAATCTTTCAGGATGAATGTTCGCTGTGGGAAAACCAATGGTATTTCCAATTCTCCGCCCGCTTACAACCTCCGCAGTGATGGAGTAGTTTCTTCCCAAAAGTTTGTAGGCGGTTTCAAGTTCGCCATTGATGATACATTTTCTTATTTTCGTACTGCTTACAACTTCATTGTCACATTTTATGGCAGGAATGACAACAACCCTGAAACCATACTTTTGTCCCAGTTCCTTTAACAAAGGAATATCACCTTGACCCATGTAGCCAAATCTATAGTCATAACCGGCCACAGCCAGCTTGATATTCAATTTGTCAATTAATATTTTTTTTACAAAGTCTTCGGGTGAAAGTCTTGAAAATTCTTCATTGAATTCATCGAAATACAGATAATCCAGATGAATTTCTCCAAGCAGCTCCACTTTCTTCTGTTCAGTTAACAGCAGCGGAGTTATAAGCTTTTTCCTGAGAATATTCTCGGGATGCTTTGTAAAGGTATAAACAATCGAGCGCAGGTTATTAAGCTGGGATTCACGTATCAGTGTGTTAATCAGAGCCATATGACCAATATGTAACCCGTCAAAATTACCCAGCCCAACTCCCGTTTTCATTCTAAAACTATTGTTCTCATCAGTGGTATGAATAACCTGCATATAATTCTCCTTGTAGTAACTCAAATAACCCGAATTTTCTGATGTTCTGTTCCAAACCCAGTTTTAATAATACTTACACTAACATTAAATTTATAAATTTCTATATGCTAAGAAATTTGCTTCGCATATCCGTTTCGCGTCCGCTCAAGTGCTCTGTCAAGCTACGCAAATTATCTTTTCGCTAGGGGGCACTACTG
Source organism: Bacillota bacterium (assembly GCA_023392075.1). Taxonomy (GTDB): domain Bacteria; phylum Bacillota; class Clostridia; order Acetivibrionales; family DSM-1351; genus Ruminiclostridium. The sequence goes on from JAEVZU010000053.1 coordinate 10,146, forward strand.
CCCCCTTCGACGAAACACTTCGTGTTTCTGAGCACCCCCTCTAAACCGGAAAGGGGATTCCCCTTTTCAAACCCCGCATATAGAAATTTATAAATTTCTATATGCGGAAAAACTTTTTTGATTTCAGGCAGGTACCTTGACCGTTATGGAAAATTTCGCCTATGCCTAAGAAATTTTCATTGTTATCATATACCCTTATAAAAGGACTTGTATCAAAATTTTTATTATTTAATTGCAGCCATACGCCATTGCAGTATTTAAACGTATCCTTTGAATCGAGCCGGATACCGTCCAGCTCTTCAAATACTGTTTCTACAGGAGTAAGACTGCCCTCAAGCTGACGGCAGTCAGCAAGCTCCCTGATTTCCTCAAGTGTCAAAGCATTATCCAGATTGTATTTTCCGGCTCTGGTTCTGACAAGGAAGGACATATGCCCTCCGCATCCCAGCTTTTCTCCGATGTCATGGCATAGAGTCCTTATATAGGTGCCTTTCGAGCAATGGACGTCAAACAGTGCCTTTTTTACCATGATCTTTTCAGGCCCGGACTCTTCCCATATCCTGATAATCTTTATATCAAATATCCTGATTTTTCTTGTCTGGCGTTCTACAGTCCCGCCCTGTCTTGCTATATCATACAGTTTTTTACCGTCAATTTTTATTGCCGAATACATTGGCGGAAGCTGGTCAATATCACCGACAAAGCTCATTATTGCTTCTTCTATCCTGCCATTGCCGGCCTCCACTTCTCCTGAATAAATTACCTTCCCGGAGGAATCCTGTGTATCGGTTGCCGAACCCAGAGTGAGCTCTGCACGATAGACCTTGTCTTTATCTATAATGAACTCAATCGCCCTGGTGGCATTCCCCAAACAGATGGGTAAAACTCCCACGGCAGATGGATCAAGAGTTCCTGTATGCCCTATTTTTTTCTGGCCTGCAACTTTTCTGAGAAAACCGACCACATCAAAGGACGTCATCCCGGCAGGCTTGAGTACATTTATTATTCCGTTCATATTGTCCCTAAAATAAAACCCTTTCTTTGCTAAAAGCATTCGAAGTTATTGCAGTTTTTCTTTTATCACCTGTATCATTTGTTCCTTCACTTCCTGCAATGAGCCTCTAACAGTACACCCGGCCGCCCTTTTATGTCCTCCGCCGCCGAATGCTGCAGCTATTTCCGAAACATCAACATAGGTTTTGGACCGCAGATTTACCCTGACTTCCTCAGCGTTTTTTTCCTTAACCATAATGGAAACCTCCACACCTTCAATTGATCTTCCGATATTTACTATACCGTCACAGTCCTCATCCTTCGCCCCTGCTGCCTTCAGGTCGGCCTGTGAGATTGCTACCGCGGCAAGTTTTGCATTTTCATAAAGCTCCAGCAGTTCTATTGATTTTTGTGTAAGCTTAAGCTTTGTGTAAGTGGTATTGTCAAAAATCCTTTGCGAAAGCTCTCCGATGTCTATACCTGTGGACAAAAGTTCTGAAGCAATCCTGTGGGTTTCAGAGGTAGTATTGCTGTATTTGAAACCTCCGGTATCTGTTGAAACAGCAGTATATAAACAGGTAGCAATATCCCTGTCTATCTCAAGCTTCAATTTTTTCAGCAGGGTGTATATTATCTCCCCGGTTGAAGCCGATATATCATCAACAAAATTTAAAAGAGCAAATTTTGTATTTGTCACATGATGGTCAAGGTTTATTGTGCAGGGAGCTTTGAAAAAAGCATCTCCCCTGTTTCCAAGCCTGCCAACATCTCCGGTGTCCAAAGCTATATTAATATCCATAACCTCATCCTGAGGATCATAAAAGCGGACAAATTCTGTCCCCGGTAAGAATCTATACACCGTAGGGATATTTTCTTCAAGATAGACAATTACTTTTTTATCTGCTTTTTTCAGAGCCATAGCCAGAGCCAGGGATGAGCCGATTGCATCACCGTCTGCAGATACATGAGGAAATATTGCTATCCCGCCTGCCTGGGCTATAAATTTGACAATTTCCCTATCCATTAAACCTCCCCGTCCCCGATAATGCCGATCTGCTGTGCCAGCGACGCTTAATCGCTTTCAAATACGGCAAAAAGTATTTACAATTACTTTTATACGGGGTTATTTTATTTTTTCCGAGCCTGTCTTTTGTTTTTTAATCAGGCTGAAGTCCCATCAGTCTCCCAGTTCCTTTTTTGCATTGTCAAGTAATTTATTTATATATATTCCGTGTTCGATTGAAGTGTCAAGTTCAAAATGTATTTCGGGAGTGTATCTGAGCTGCAATCTGTGCCCAAGTTCACGTCTTATGAAACCTGCTGCGCTTTTCAGCGCACTTATGGCATTTTTCTTCTGTTCATCATCACCTAACACACTTATGAATACTTTAGCATATCTCAAATCCTTGGTTACATTACAGGATATAATACTTACCATATCAGGAAGCCTCGGATCCTTAAGTTCATTTTGAATAATACCGCTTATTTCTTTTTTTACTTCTTCTGAAATCCTGACTATTCTGTCTGCCATTAATTCCATCCTCCATATTTCTTATTGACTAAGTCAATTACCTTCAAAATGAAATGCTTGAATGCACATATTCATCTGAAAGGAGAAGGTTTCAACCGTAATTGACTTTATGAAAATCATTAAGTGTATTACTAATTCATTTATAAATAGTATTGCCAACCATAACATATTCAAATACGCTCCGGGCAGCCGTACAAAGATTTTGTTACATACCGGCAGCCGCACAAAATATACATTTCAGATGTTACAAACTGCCAGACACCAAATACACAAATAGGTTGAATTGGAATTTAATCCACTTCAACCTATTCCAAAAAAGCCTTAACTTATCTCTTAACTTCTTCCATTACAAAGGCTTCGATTACATCGCCTTCCTTAATATCGTTGAAGCGTTCAATGGATACACCGCATTCAAAGCCTGTCGCAACTTCTTTTGCATCATCTTTGAATCTCTTAAGTGATGCAAGCTTTCCTTCATGAATTACAATACCCTCTCTGACCACTCTGACTTCAGAATTTCTCTGTACTTTACCGTCAGTTACATAAGCACCGCCAATGGTTCCAATACCCGAAACCTTGAATATCTGCCTTATTTCTATATGACCGAGTACAACCTCCTTGTAGGTTGGCTCAAGCATACCCTTCATAGCAGCCTGAACATCTTCTATAGCCTTGTAGATAACACTGTACAGCCTCATATCAACTTCAGCATTCTTGGCAGCCTCCGTGACATTTGCACCAGGTCTTACATTGAACCCGATAATTATAGCATTTGAAACCTGTGCCAGAGTAACATCCGATTCGGTGATAGCACCAACGGCACCATGTATGGTTTTAACCCTGACCTCGTCATTGCTCAGCTTTTCCAGTGACTGCTTGACAGCTTCAACAGAACCCTGTACATCGGCTTTGATAATAATATTCAAATCCTTGACCTTACCCTCTTTAATCTGTGTAAACAGGTCTTCAAGAGTAACCTTTGCACTGGTCTTGTACTGCTGTTCCTTCTGCTTAAACTTTCTCTTTTCAACAAGCTGTTTTGCTACCTTTTCATCAGTAACAGCATAGAATACCTCTCCTGCCTCGGGAACTTCATTCATACCAAGTATTTCTACAGGCATTGAAGGTCCTGCGTTCTTTATGCTGTGACCTTTGTCACTTGTCATAGCTTTAATTCTGCCAAAAGCAGAACCCGCTATTATTGAATCACCGGTTTTTAAAGTACCTCTCTGAACAAGAACTGTAGCAACCGGCCCTCTTTCCTTGTCAAGTTTGGCTTCTATGATAGTACCCTTTGCCTGTCTGTCCGGATCAGCTTTTAATTCAAGTATATCCGCAGCCAAAAGCACCATTTCCAGCAATTGATCAATATTTTCTCTCTTTTTTGCAGAAACCGGAACCATTATTGCGTCTCCGCCCCATTCTTCTGCAACTATACCATACTCGGTAAGCTCCTGCTTAACCTTGTCTGGATTTGCACCGGGCTTATCAATCTTGTTGATGGCAACAATAATTGATACATTTGCAGCTTTGGCATGGTTTATGGCTTCTATGGTCTGCGGCATTACTCCGTCGTCTGCTGCAACAACAAGTATTGCAATATCTGTAACCTGAGCACCTCTGGCACGCATTGCCGTAAATGCTTCGTGACCCGGTGTATCCAGGAAGGTAATCAGCCTCTCGTTAGCTTTTACTGTATACGCACCGATATGCTGTGTTATACCGCCTGCTTCACTGTCAATTACATGAGCGCTTCTGATTGCATCAAGTAATGATGTTTTACCATGGTCAACATGACCCATAACAACAACTACAGGAGGTCTTGACTGTAATTTTGATTCGTCAACTATCTCTTCATCATCAAAGAGTATGTCTTCCTCACTGATCTGAACAGCTTTTTCAGTCTTTACTCCGAACTCTTCTGAAATAATTGTAGCTGTTTCAAAGTCCACATCATTGTTAAGGGTGGCCATAACACCATAACCCATCAATTTCTTGATAATTTCAGTCGAAGTCTTTTTCAGAGCTTCTGCAAGTTCCTTGACTGTGAGTGATTCCGGTATGGTTATTGAAGTAAGAACCGCCTTTGGTGGAATATATTTTTCCTGAATCTTTTCATTCTTTTTATTTCTTGGCAATCTTTTTTTCTTGCCGTCATCACTATAGAACTCATCAAAGATGTAGTTCTCATCAAGAATTTCAGAAACACCCTTCTTCTCGATAACTATTTTTTGAGGTTTAAATTTCTGTTTCTTATCGGCAGTTGACTTTGGTGCTTCTTTCTTCTGCTTTTCTTCTCTCTTGACGCTCTTGTCCAGATCCTTGCTCTGGAATTCTCTTCGTGCTTCATTTCTCAGTGAGTCAAATTGTTCCTGAGCAACTGTTGCATCCGGCTTTGGAATATCCAAACCTTGCTGCCTGTACTGACCTTGCGGCCGGTCTCCTCTGTTATTATACTGTCCTTGAGGTCTGTCGCCCTGTGGTCTGTTATACTGGCCCTGTGGCCTGTCGCCTCTGTTATACTGACCCTGCGGTCTGTCTCCCTGCGGCCTGTTGTACTGACCTTGTGGTCTGTCACCTCTGTTGTACTGACCCTGCGGCCTGTCACCCTGTGGCCTGTTGTACTGGCCCTGCGGTCTGTCGCCCTGTGGTCTGTCTCCTCTGTTATACTGACCTTGTGGTCTGTCACCTCTGTTATATTGACCCTGTGGTCTGTCTCCCTGCGGCCTGTCACCTCTGTTGTACTGACCCTGCGGTCTGTCGCCCTGTGGCCTGTTGTACTGGCCTTGCGGTCTATCGCCTTGTGGTCTGTCACCTCTGTTGTACTGACCCTGCGGTCTATCGCCCTGTGGTCTGTCACCTCTGTTGTATTGACCCTGCGGTCTGTCTCCCTGCGGCCTGTCGCCTCTGTTGTACTGACCCTGTGGTCTGTCTCCCCTGTTGTACTGGCCTTGCGGTCTATCGCCCTGTGGTCTGTCACCTCTGTTGTACTGACCCTGTGGTCTGTCATCCTGCGGCCTGTCGCCTCTGTTGTAATGACCCTGCGGTCTGTCATCCTGCGGCCTGTCACCTCTGTTGTACTGACCCTGTGGTCTGTCATCCTGCGGCCTGTCGCTTCTGTTGTGCTGACCCTGCGGCCTGTCTTCCTGCCTGTTCTCACTTCTGTTATGGCTGACCTCTGAAACCTTTGTTTCAGCAGGTGCGGCATCTTCTTTCTTAATTTCCGCACTTTCACTCTTTGGAGCTGTATTTACGCCCGCTATTGCTTCCTTTGGTTCAACAATTGTGTTTGATTTCATATCCACTCTTTCAGCTGCATTCTCTTTACTTATTTTTTCTGTATTGGCTGCATCAATGTTTTTTGTTATTTTTGTATCTGTTTGAATAGTAGTATCTGCCACAATCTTTTCCTCTTTTTTAATGTCCTCAGTCTTAACATTTTGCTTTGTCACTGAAGAATCATCATGTTGAACAACGGGAGTTTTGGCTATATTTTTAGGAGGTTCGGGGGACTTTTCATTCCTGTTGACAGGTTTACTTTTAAAATCAGGCTTGCTGTCCCTTACATACCCCGGCCTGAGTCCTGAAGTACTGGACTCGGTTTTGAAATAATTCGATTTGGCAGAAGGCTGATTTCCTTCCTTTTTCTTATAATTTCCGCGGTCGGAATTATCAGTTTCACCATTACTGTCAATTACAATCTCTGTGGTCCTGATTATTCTGGGTGCACTTTTCATATCCTTCTTGACATCTTTCTTCTTGTCAACTGGATGAGAAGTGTCTGCGGAAACAGTCTTCTTTTCATCTTCAGGCTTCTTTTCGTCATGTTTTATTACACCAATGTGCTTGTAAAGTGCATCTAATTCATGAGGTTCAAGAAGGCTCATATGATTTTTCACATTTATATTTATCTCAGCAAGCTTTTCCATTAACCGCTTACTCGTTGTATTAAGTTCTTTGGCAAGCTCGTATATTCTTGCTTTATCCAATACCTTCACCCCCGGATTCATTAATTTGGTTATCT
>JAEVZU010000150.1 GCA_023392075.1 Bacillota bacterium
CCCGCCTTGTTTGAACCTAAAGTATTTAAACAATTCTTGAATATTAACTGGATCAATTTACTACACCAATATAATTTGGAACTTGAAGACATAAAAATTTATAATTTTACAAAACTAATAACGGCAAAAAAGTAAACAAAAAGTCCTCAAGAATTTCTCCAAGAGGACTTTTCTTTGCTGATTTACATCAGCATTCATAATTTCAAAATGGCGACCCGGAACGGGCTCGAACCGTCGACCTCCAGCGTGACAGGCTGGCATTCTAACCAACTGAACTACCGGGCCATTTAAAATTATAATGGTGACCCATAGGGGACTCGAACCCCTGTTATCGCCGTGAAAGGGCGGTGTCTTAACCACTTGACCAATGGGCCGTACTTATTATCAGCGGCACTCTCGCCGACCGACAAAGACTATTTTAACGGGGGATCTACAAAAAGTCAAGCTATTTTTTTATCTTTTTTTCAATTATTATTTTTTAATGCCGGAAGTCCTGAAAATACCAGGTTCCAGCCAAGCTTTGATTAGTAAATTATAGTTTTGAATAAAAAAGCTATCACGTACTTCTTTATTCATTTGTATAAGTATAATATCTTTCAAATCAACATGACTTATACCTTCCTTATTCCGGATCAAAGTTTTTCAATACCTTTTATATACCTGAAAGTGTCATTCCCTTTTGTGTTTTGCCAAACCCAGCTGATTTTTTTGCTTTTTGCTGCTTCTATTCCCTTCATAACCGCTGGTTTCAAGTATCTCCCAGGGGTTTAATTCAATTAGCTTATGGTGTCTTATATCAGGTCTCTTCTTTAAAAATTCCCTGATAATATTGTAGCCGATTGTATAACCGGTAAATGGCGGTGTGCTAGTTTTTGCATCTCCGAAGAAAAATCGGTGGTGTAATTCCATATTGTCTTCCAGGCTCAAATATTCCTGAAGTGTATGCCATTGTTGGTACTCCTGTTCACCAGTCAATGCATTTATCCAGGAAGGAGTTAAATCCGGGCATACGGCCTTTGCAAAGGAATCGGCCAACCCCTCCGAAATTATTGAGGTCAGCAGATCCTGTAATTTGTTTCCCTGCAGATAATAATAATTATATCCCCATACAGTATGGTTGTGTTCATGGGCCAGGACCCAGGGCAGGTATTTCTCCCATCCGTCAATTTTCGGATTTATCTGAATAAGGATATCTCACCCGCACAGGTCCCGACAACACCGTGTACAGACTGGTCCAACCATATGTCAGGATAGATGCATACTGTTTTGTCAGAACCCGTCGGTGTCAGCATTCCACAAATCTCTCGGTATTTTCTTCTGAGCAGCGCTTCTATCCCGAAAGCCTCCGGCATATCAATTGTCTTATTGAGCTTAACAACCTCTGTAACGGGTTTTGACATACCCTCTCTGATTCTTTATTCATTGAATTGTCCTGCAGCCCATTCAATCCAAAATGGCTCTATAGCGTACTTTAACCATAATCCGTCCATATCCCCGCTTTCGTTATCTACAAACAGCGTTAATATAGTCCTTTATTCCTTTGTACGGCTCAATAACTTTAAGTATATTCTCCATTATTTCACACCGTCTTATACTGGCACCGCTTACATACCATAAGCTTGCCTCCGTCACCTTTGTGTATTTCATACAAAATCTTTATTCTTGTGGCTTTACATACCGGGCAGGTCCCTCTGCCATGTGAAGGTAATTTCCATAAAGTTTTCCCTCTGTGAGTTTTTAATGCCATTTTTCTTGTTTCCTTTCGTTACACTCTATTGACAATGTACAACCCTCACACCGGCTGTTTTTACACTCAAAAACATATTGTACATTGTTAATGGAGGGTATAATTGTTTTAATTAAACTATAACGCCGTAATTCTTACATTTCAATTTTACAAATGACTATGAATAGAATTTGAGCAGAGGCCCTTTTCCAGGCTTATGATTCTTCTGATACTCTGTTCTGAAAGATAATATTTGCTTACAAGTGCATTGATTGAAACACCCTTTTTATAATCTCCATATATTAGGCAATTCCGTTCTTTTAAACTCTTTTTGGTACCGCTCTTTTCACCCCACGCCCTTTGCTGACCGTCTTTACGGGGTATATATATAAATTCGCCGTCTATAAATTCCTGAATAATTGTGATTACCTCTTTCGGTAGTACATTCTGTGCCTTTAAATACTTCATTTTCTTTGCTCCTCCATAAATATCCATACTATGAAGCAAAGACCACAGGTACTTAATCAAACAAAAAACTGCCGCAGGAGTTGTGCCTGCAGCAGTCTGTAAAAGTCCAAAATCATATTGAGCCTGATATAAATAAAATAACTAATTTAATCTGCATAAAATGAAATATACTTGATTAATCAAATAAATTCCGAGTGATTAGCCATCTTATGAAACCAGGTGCCTGCAAAGCATTACTGATGTAAGTTTTTGTGGTCTTTACATTTGAATTGATTATTTGCATCGTTTTCATAAGATCTCCTCCTGAAATTTAATTTGAACAACACTTGTAAATAATACCATAAGCAATCTTATTTTTCAATTTAAAAAACAATTATAATCATTCTTGATATATTTGAATTACCAAAACGCAAAAGCACGTATTCCCAATCTGGAAATACGTGCTTTTGCGTTTTGGTGACCCATCGCAGATTCGAACTGCGGACACCTTGATTAAAAGTCAAGTGCTCTGCCAACTGAGCTAATGGGTCATTTGCAGGTGTGTTTTTTTCGACCACAGGTATAAATAATACTTAATAAATAGTATTTTGTCAACACATTTTAGAAAAATTAGTTATGAAATATTTTTTTGCGGTATCTTTACCCTCTATTGACAATAGAGGGTAATATGTCCGAAAGTATAAAAAAATGCTGTTATATACTCATTAACAGCATTTCATATATCAGGGTACAACAAAAACTGCTATGAAGCAGCCTTTTCCAGTTGTTTCATAACAGTTTCCATAACAAAGTCGATTATCTGACTATTACATGTTCTCTGTCTTTTCCTACACCGATAAGCCCTATTTTAACCCCAACCAGCTCTTCGATCCTCTTAAGGTATTTTTGAGCGTTTACAGGTAATTTATCAAAGCTTTTAACATTGGATATATCTTCTTTCCACGGCTCAAAGACCTCATAGACCGGCTCGCATTTCGCAAGCTCATTAAGACTGGCAGGAAAGTATTTGATTATTTGTCCATTATATTTATAACCTGTGCAAAGCTTAATTTCCTTGAGCTTGCCTATGGTATCCACATGATTGATTGCAAGTGCTGTCAGACCATTTATTTTGGCAGCATACTTGATCATAACAGTATCAAGCCAGCCGCACCTTCTGGGACGGCCTGTTGTTGTTCCATATTCCCAGCCCAGTTCTCTGATGGTATCACCAACTTCATTATTTTGTTCTGTTGGGAACGGACCTGCTCCTACCCTTGAGGTGTAAGCTTTAAGAACTCCATAAACCTCATTAATATAAACAGGACCCAGCCCTGAACCTGTACATACTCCTCCGGCTATGGGATTTGATGAAGTAACATAAGGGTAAGTGCCGAAATCTATATCAAGGAAATTTGCCTGAGCTCCTTCAAACAATATGTTTTTATGGTTATCAACCGCCTCCGCAAGTATACTTGTAGTGTCGGTAATATACCCCTTCAGCTGTTCAGCATAAGCCAGATACTCCTCTATTATGGCTTCTGCCTTATATGGTTTTCCGCCGTATATTCTTTCTATTATAAGGTTTTTCAGTTCAAGGTTTGCTTTTACCTTCCTTACAAATTCATCCCTGTCAATTAGGTCGCACATTCTTATGCCTGAACGTTCGATCTTATCAGCGTAACATGGTCCGATACCCCTTTTTGTGGTACCTATACTGTCGTTGCCTCTGAAATTTTCCTGAAGCTCATCAAGTCCTATATGATAAGGCATGATCAAGTGGGCCCTGTCGCTTATTAGAAGATGATCCGTAGTAACTCCCCTTTCGTTTAAGCCCTTCATCTCCTTGAGTAACACAGCCGGATCTACTACTACCCCATTGCCTATAATACAGGTCTTGTTGGTATGAAGTATACCCGATGGTATAAGATGCAATGCGTATTTTGCTCCATTGGCCACAATGGTATGACCTGCATTATTACCGCCTGAAAATCTGACAATAATATCCGACTGTTCAGCCAGCATGTCAATGTACTTACCTTTACCCTCGTCACCCCATTGAGTTCCTACTACTACTCTAACTGCCATAGATGCTCCTCCTGTCTATTGAATGCAAGCACTATTCTATATTCTATCTTATGCTATATTGCTCAAAAGATTAATAAAAGTACTTAGCCGTTATTTGGTAAATTTACTGAATCAACCTATTAAATTATAACTTAGTGATTGTTATTATTCAACTAAAACCGCAATTCCCCGTCTTAAATACTGCATTTTTTATACCCGGATATTGTAAAAAATAAATAATACCCTCTATTGACAATGTACAATACGTTTTTGAGTGGTTAATTTGCCCTGCGGCTGCGTTGAAGCCGATTGCAAGGCACAAAGCCTTACTGCACGCCTTTGCCTTGCCGCAAGCCAAATTATTTCGCTCAAAAATAGCCGGCGTGAGGCGTGTTATACATTGTCAATAGAGGGTAAAACTAATTCTGCCGGGAAAAGGTAATCCGAAATTCAGCACCTGGGTTTGAATTCCGGACCTCTATATGCCCTTTCATCACATCGGCTGAGGATTTTGCTATTGCAAGTCCCAATCCGAAATTTCCTCCTTTTCCTTTATAAAACCGATCGAAAACATGTGGCAAATCCTCTTCAGGAATTCCTTTTCCATCATCGGCAATCCTAATATATGCATAATTTTCATTATTGAACAACGATATTTCAACTTTATTTTCTGCAAATCTGATACAGTTGGAAATAATATTTATTATTACTTGTGAAAGCAGTTCTTCATCTGCTAAAACCTTGATATTACTGCTATCATCTGTTAAGATCAGTTGTTTATTATTTTTTAAAGCCAGCCCGTTAACCCGTTGTACGAACTCACGCATCAAATTATTCAACACAACTATTTGAAGTTTGATTTGATAGGAGTTATTTTCTATTCTTGAGAGCACCAGTAATTGTTCAACCAATGAAGTAAGTCTCCTGCTTTCATCACATATTATCTGTGCAGCCAGTACATTGTCAGGAAATACTCCCTTCACAATACCTTCTGCATAGCCTTGAACCGACATCAGAGGAGTTCTCAGTTCATGAGATGCGTTCTGAAGAAAAGTTCTCTGGCTTTTATCATATTTTTCAAGGCTGGCAGCCATAGAGTTAATGCTGCTGCTCAATTCAAATATTTCCTCTGAAGTTGCTTCAGGCTCAATCTTTATGAATTGACCCTGACCGATTTTTTTAGCGGCAGCATTAATCTTATTAATGGGAATAGAAATGCTCTTTGATATTATTAACGAAAGTGCAAGACCTATGATGGTAGCAATTGCCATGATACTTACAAGAACCAGATTTATAAGACTTATGAGCCGGTCGGCATTGTCCGTTGACAATATATATATGAGCTTGTAATCCAACTGCTTATTTGAATGTCTTGTAACAAAATAATTGCCGTTATCAATCCTGAGCCTTTGAGCAGACTTGATTTTATTGAAGTCAACAGACTTAACTTCATCAATTATTTTTCCGGTTAAAAAGGAATCTTCCGGAATGTTTCTCGGATAAATAAGTTTTCCCTGTCTGCTGAAAAGAATTATTTCGGTTTTAGTCGCGATTTTTGACGTTTTCAGTGCCGCCCTGAGTTTTGGAAGCGTATCGGATATACTCTTTTGATCCAGCCTCTCGAGCACATTATTGGCTATTTGCTGCCTGATAATGAAATTTGTGGTTTCTATTGCATTGCTTAAATCTTCTCTGGAATTCCTGTAAATGTAAACCTGCATTATTATATTAAAAATGATCATTGTCACCAGAGGTATTACAAAGATAATGATCATAAAAGGTATTGCTATCTTATGCTTAATTTTTATCATCAGCACCACTCTCCGCTATTTTAAAACCAAACCCCCAAACAGATTCTATTTTGACATTGCTCTGAACTGCAATAAGCTTCTTTCGAAGCCTCTTTACAACGTCATCCGTTGCTCTGGAATCCACATCAAAATCAAATTTCCATACATTTTTCAGCAATTCCTCTCTGCTCACCGCTCTGTCCCTGTTACGTATAAGGTAAGCAGTGAGAAGGAATTCCGTCGGAGTAATCTCCATAGGCTTTCCCCTGCATAATGCACTTCGTTTATTAAAGTCCATAGTTATATCTGAAAAATTGATAATATTCCTTTGCAGATCCGGCAGTTTCTCCATTTCTATTCTTCTGAATATGGCTTTTATCCTTACTACCAGTTCTATTGGAGAAAAGGGTTTTGTCAAATAATCATCGCTGCCCATTGTAATGCCGGTAATCCGGTCAAGTTCGCTATCCTTTGCAGAGACCATAACAATTGGAATATTACTTATAGTCCGGAGTTTACCGCATAAAGCCAGTCCATCGATGCCCGGCATCATAATATCCAGTATTACCAGGTCGGAAGGCTTCCTAACAAATTCGTCGTATAAATCATCACCGTTTTTAAAAGCATTTACAGAATACCCTTCATTTATCAGAAAGGATTTTATCAATTCCCTTATATTCTGTTCATCGTCAGCAATATATATCAATTTACTCATAAAGTATCACCCAAGCTTATCTTAACATTATTATAAAATATTATTAACACATTAATCAAAAATGCCATAGTTTTGCCACAATTGTTCCGTTGTTTTAACCATAGGCCCTAAAATATAATTTAACCATAGCCGGTAAAAAACCCGGCTATAAAGCACAACATATTCCAAGGAGGTTTTTATGAAAAAACTGTTTTCCCCTATTTTAACAGCGGCATTAATAACTGTAATGACAACTGCTGCATTTGCCGCAAATGATACTGCTCCCGCACTGTCAAGCGGTGCAAAGACAGGAGTACTTCAGGCAAATGTGGAACAGAAGTCCAAAAGGTCTGAGTTCAGGTCTCAAATTGCTCCCCTTAAAGCAGAAAAAAAAGCAAACCGGGAAGAAAATTCAGCACTGCGTCAGCAAAACAAGGCGCTTCTTGAACAAATCAAAAATAAGCTCTCTGAATTAAAATCCGGTGAAACCAATCTCCCTGACGAAAAAAAAGAGCAGTTAATAACTTTAAGAGCAGATGTTAAAGCAATCGGAGCAGAGCTTAAAGCTACTGAAGGTCAGATTAAAACTGTTTTGGAAGCAAATAGAGACAGTGTGAAAAACATGGACCTGGAAGCCGTTCAGGCCGCTTTCGACCAGATTTACGGTATTCAGAGCAATAGGCACGAAAAGCTGGTTCACATCAACACCAAGCTTGCAGAAATGCTTGCACTGGTGGGATAGTAAATACTTATAAATTCCTATACTCTAAAAAAATGCTTAAACCGTTATATTCCCGGTTTAAGCATTTTTCAAAATTTTGATAATCTAATATTTTTGACTTATATTAAAAATTACTTTCCTTCAAAATAGTTGTTGAGATCACCAATAAGCTTGTCAGCATCTATTCCATGAATTGCGCAGGCATCCTCAATACTTTCGCCCGAAGATGAAGGACAGCCCAGACAATGCATACCGGCATTAAGAAAAATCGGAACAGTTCCTCTATCCAAATTTAAAACATCAGCTATAATCATATCTTTTGTTACTTTAGCCATTATAATAAACCTCCTTGAATAATATTAAGCATTTTAACAACTACATAAAACTATTATACACTAACGGATTTTAAAAATATACAAAAATATATATTGAAAAGCATCTGTTTTACTTGATCTTCCTATATTTCGCCTTTCCTGTTTCATATAAATTGCTGCCGCTGCAATCTATTATTACCGTTAACGGCAGGCTTTCGACTTCCAGCCTTCTGACAGCCTCGGCACCCAGTTCGGGGAAAGCAATGATTTCCTGACTTTTAATGCATTCAGCCATCAGTGCTCCCGCTCCGCCTATTGCTCCAAAGTATACGGCGCCAAACTGCTTCATTGCCGATATTACAGCTTCTCCTCTCAGTCCCTTGCCAATCATCCCTGTTTGTCCAAGCTCTATTAAAACAGGGGCATAAGCATCCATTCTGTAACTGGTGGTTGGTCCCGCCGACCCTATTACCTCACCCTCCCTGGAAGGACATGGTCCTACATAATAGATTGTCTGGTTTTTAATATCAAAAGGTAAAGGTTTATCTTCTTTCAATAATTCAATCATCTTTTTATGTGCTGCATCTCTGGCAGTATATATTATCCCGCTTAGTGAAACGGTGTCTCCCGCCTTAAAAGATTTTACCGTCTCCCTGTCAAAAGGAGCAACTATATTGTGATGCATATTAACCTCCATGAGCCACATTTGGTGGCCACAAAATATAATGAAATTCACAGGTTAGTTTGAAAGACGTGCATTAGCAAAGTCTTCAAGCTAACCTCTGTTCCTCCCGTTCGGAATCCGGCCGGGAAAATCTTATCTGAATATCTTATCAGAATTTAGTGAAGCTATACATAAAGGCTCCAATTATAATGAAACCTCGGCATGCCGTGTTACATGACAGTTTATGTTTACAGCTACCGGCAATCCTGCTATATGCGTCGGGTAAGTCTCAACATTCACTGCAAGAGCGGTATTGGTACCTCCGAGCCCGGCCGGTCCGATACCAAGAGTATTTATTTTCTCAAGCATTTCTGCTTCCAGCTTTCTTACATATTCAATGCTGCTTCTTTTATCAATAGGTCTTAATAAAGCTCTCTTGGCCAACAGGGATGCCTTTTCCATAGTTCCTCCTATTCCAACGCCCACAACAATGGGCGGGCATGGATTCGGACCCGCTTTATCCACCGTTTCCAGGATAAAGTCTTTTACCCCTTCTATGCCATCGGAGGGTTTGAGCATTTTTAAAGCGCTCATATTCTCACTGCCAAAACCTTTGGGTGCAAGCTCCAGCTTAAACATATCTCCCGGTACAATATCATAATGGATAACAGCAGGTGTATTGTCTCCTGTATTGATTCTCTCAATAGGATCTCCAACCACCGACTTTCTCAGGTAACCCTCTTTATACCCTCTTCTGACACCTTCATTTATGGCATCTGCCAAACAGCCGCCGGAAATATGCACCTCCTGGCCCATAGTAACAAAGACCACAACCATTCCGGTATCCTGGCATATTGCAACCTTTTTCTCAGCAGCCAGTTCAGCATTCAGGAGCAATTTTTCCAGCACTTCGGTGCCTATGGGTGATTGCTCGGCGGACAGTCCTTTTTCCATTGCACTTTTTATATCCTTATTCAGAAAATAATTGGCGTTCATGCATAAATTTTTTACGGCTTCTATTATTGTATTAACTTCAATATCTCTCATTAATGCCTCCATTGATCAATTATTTAACAAATAAATGCAGTAAATCAGGCTATATCATCAGTGAAATAACATTTTCTACTGATAATATAATTATACATATATTTTTAGTAACAAAACAACCTGAAAATGTTCATAAATTGTTCAAAAGGTTTGGGCAATATTAAAAGACAAATCAATAATATTCTAGTATAATTGTATATAGGAAAGGAGGTCATTTATTGAATCCATCTGTATGTAACATATTAGTATGCGTTACTCAGCAGAAAACCTGTGAAAGGCTGATTAAAAAGGCTTTAGAGTTTTCAAGCGAAGGCGATTCGATATATATAATTCACGTAGCAAAAGACAGTTGGAGCTTTCTGGACAATGACAAGGAGGGTGAAGCTCTTGAATACCTTTTTGGTATAGCAAAGTCCGTTGGTGCGAACCTCACTGTTCTTAGATCGGATGATATTGTGGATACAATTGTTGAATATGCCCTGGGGAATAAAATTGATATTTTGGTAATGGGTGATTCCAAAGGAGACCATAGTGAAAACTATTTCTATAAATCATTAAAGTCAAGTTTAGATCACGTTGAAATACACGTTGTACCTAATTAAAACGTAAATTGATAAAAAGTTTCCTATTTTGCTGGTACAAATTAACTATTTTGCCTTCAAAGGCTTGACTTTAGCCAACTTTCATTA
>JAEVZU010000226.1 GCA_023392075.1 Bacillota bacterium
TCATAATCTGTTAATGGTGTTCCATCTGCTCTATAGACCTTTTTATTAACATCAACAACTTTACCCGGATATTTCGCTTCAATTGCATTTGCAGTTTCACCTACATATTTATCTGTAGAAGTCCAAGTCCTAGGCGTTCCCTGTGTGGGAAGTTTAACTCCCTCAAATATTTTTCCAGCTATGTAT
The DNA here is from genome assembly GCA_023392075.1 of Bacillota bacterium. Classification (GTDB taxonomy): domain Bacteria; phylum Bacillota; class Clostridia; order Acetivibrionales; family DSM-1351; genus Ruminiclostridium. The sequence goes on from JAEVZU010000226.1 coordinate 187, forward strand.
GCCGTGAATACATCGGCGAAAGCTTGTACCAGTTCCGGATCGGAATTATTAGTGCCCAGATTTAATTGAAATTTTATTGCCGTATTTATATTTTCAACTATTTTTTGTGGCTCGCTGGCCATTATAATTGCACTGCCCAGTGCTTTTACGATTTTTATATCATTTGGTGTACTATTACTGATATTATAACTGTTACAAATTTTAACAACCAGTTCAATTCTGTCATTAGCGCTCATACTGCATAATTTATTCATGTCAAGCAGAATATTTGCATCTAATGGTTTACTGCCGGCTTTTTTCTTAATATCATTCTCTGTCTTTTTCAGAGGGCTTTTATTGTAACCGGTTGCAGCCTTTTTGCTTTTTTGTTTCTCCAGGGCTTCGTAGGTACGCCGGTCCAACCTTCCTGTTGATTCAATGCCCTGTAAATGTTCTACCTGTTTTCTACTTTCCGGTGTTCCGTTTTTATTTATGCCATCAAATGTATTTTTACAGCTTTTTTGAAAATTCAGCAGGGCCTCATAGGTTTCTCCGCTGCTGCTCCACTTTCCGTCCGCTCCGTATTGGGGTAACTTATGCCCCAGACTCATAAGGATTAATTGGGCTTCTTTCACATATCCGTTATACTGACCTGCTTTTATATCCCAATCATAAGCAACATTTGTTTCCTTGTTTTTTCCAATTTCCATTATACTACTTTTTGCCTGTTCAGGTACATTAGAATTATTCAGTAATTTATATACACTATTCAGGCTCCCGGCAGTACTTGGTCCACACCCCACATAATTGCCTTTTTTATCATACAGTTCGTATTTGCTAAGCTTCATGAAGCCTGTTTGGAAATTTATCAGAGATTTTTTAGTAGCCTCACCAAAATATCCGGTAGCTTTATCATTACTATTTCCTATCCAGTAATTCATGCTTATCAATACCTGCTGTATTTTCTTTACATTTTCACTGATTTCGCCGTATCCTGCCGGTTTTATCTCATCCTCTACCTTTGCGGTGTTCTTAGTATTATTTAGTGCAAGTTCCATTCCTTCCTGCTGTGAAACTTTCTGAATAACATTACAACCTATTTTAGAAGACTTAGGCTCATTTGTATGCCAACTCTGTACCATACCGTTTTCAGAACCTTCTTTTTCAGCTCTGGCTCCCATGACATCAGCTTCTCTTTCCAGCCTTAAATCAGCATTCACAGCAGCACCGGTTTTCAGCTGTATTTCAGACTTTACTCGTCCCTGCTTCTGTTGAACTGCATGCCAGCCTTCATGAGGAAGATATTTTTCCTGCCCCGGAGCGATATGTATGTCAGTTCCGTGAGTATATGCCAATGCATCTATTTTTTGCGGTTCTTTGGAGTTTTTATGAATTTTTACATCAGAAAGGCTGACCCCGGAAAGATTTTCAAGTCCATTCTTCAGTTTTTCAGGCAGGCCATCCCAGAGTCGCGTATTTTCTTCTTCTTGTTTATTTGTCTCACCGTTTTTTATGCTTGCGTCGGGTGAAGGTACTCCCAGCTTTTGAAGCTGCTTGCGCCTTCTTCCTTCTTCCATTACTCTTAATGCCTGCTGATAACCGACATCCTTTTGAAAGAGCATGAATTCCTCCTGAGTTATGGAATCAGGGTTTGAAAGAATAAACTGCATCAGTACTCTGTAATCGGCAGATCTTACGTTAGGTTTCTTTACAGGAGTATGCCGTTCAGGCGGTTCCCTATTTTTATTCTTATTACCCCCTCCTAAATATGGATCGGGCTTTTTTTCTGCAGGTACCCTGGTGTACATTCATCTCACTCCAATATTTTAAAGATTACTTTGACTCACAATAATAAAGTAATTTTTAAAGCGGATATAACACCCAAATTAATAAAAAATTTTTTTAATTTAAAAAAGGTACCGTTGTTGATTTAACTCGTTGTCTAAAGGTGTATTCTACCTGAATTCATTACCTGCCGGCTCCAGAAAACTTCCGCCGAACAGAATCAACAGAGGCATAACCGGCAGGTGGTATCTTGATTGAACTTCCAGCAGCAGGTAGGACAGGAAAATGCCTCCGAAGATCATTAAAACTATTAACGCATCATACCGTTTTTCCCTCAGGTTATAGAAGCAGGCGCAGATCCCCATCAAAATAATGAGAACGTAAAAGGCCTGGGATAAGCCATAAAAAGCTCTTGGAAAAGATTTTACGGCGTTTTCAAGCTTTGAGTCCTTTACAGGTGTGGTGCTCCAGTAGTACCCGTAATTTTCATTGCCCCAGAGCTTGTCCGCCTTTCTGAAAAAGAGTCCGGGAAGTTTCATGGGTTCCGAAGTTATACGCTCTATGGCAACTTTCCGTGCCTCATTATGTACCCTGTCAATATCATAATCATACCTTGCAATAATGCTGAAATCCTCGTTATTGAACATACCGTCGGCTTTATCATTTGTGCCCACCAGAAGATTAAAGCCGGAGTCCGACCTTGTCACGTCGACTCCTGTAATATTCTGAACAGGAAGATTAATTAAATTGATTGCAATATAATAAGAGGCAAGCACCAGCAAAATGGATTTCAGCTTTAAGCCAAGGCTGGACAGGAAATCGGCCCTGTACTGTTTGAATACTAAAACGTATACGGCAAATACCGGCAGCAGAAGCATTGCCATGGGCCGTATCAATTGGGCAAGGGCCGTAAGGAACCCGATTGCCAGGAGGATCAGGTTGCCGGTGATTATTTCATAATTTTTGAAGTAATACTTATCAAAAAATCTCAGAATTAAAACAACTGCACCTGTAAACAACACCAGAAACAGGTGCTCCGATGCAATTACCGAGGTGAACATTATATCTGCGGGCCATAAAGCCAGCAGCAGTCCGGATATTCTTGCCGCCTTTTCCCCGTAGAGTATCTTTCCTCCGGCATAAACTATGAAAACAAGAGCGGCAGACATTATCACATTAAACAGCTTTGCTACCAACAGATCGGTTCCGAAAACAGAGTACAAACCTGCCAGCACCAGTCCGAAGCTCATTTTAAACGGGAAAACCGCATAGAAATCTACAAAGCCCTTGAAATCGCCGTTACTGGCGCTGATTCCGTAGTTGTGCAGGTGCAGGAAGTCGGAAAAGGGCTGGGTCTGAATGAAAAGTATCCAGACAAGCCTTGGAACAAGGGCAAGTATGGCCAGGACTGCTAAAAACACTGTTGAATTTATTTTATTAAGAATATTTACTTTAAGGAATATGAATATCACCAGAACGGCGGCTAAAATGAAAACAATGCCATAATAAAAAGGCAGCTTCAAGGTTGCCGGGCCCGACTTAAAGGCACTCAGTAAAGTAATGATGCCTAAAAGTGCAATAGCCCCCCAAACAATAATATAAAAAATACTGTCTTTTAACTTATTCAAGATACAGCTCCTCCTTAAAATTCAGATTATTAACAGGCTTGTCCCCAGACCTTGCCAAATATTCTCCTTCATTTTACCATAAGAACCGTTACTGCGTTAAATGAAATGAATTTTTATTTGAAAAGTTACGGTTAAATTACATGAATTGAATGGGTTAATTATAAAACCGGGCATTTGTATAATTGGCCCCAAAGTCTTGCCGGCCAGGAAGTTCCTCACTTCAAATCCACAGATAAAATACAATAGTTTACCATAATAACCCTCAATGGGCAGACGTGCCCATTACAGTAGGCTTACAGTTAGTTTACATGATGGTGTATTATGTTGACCATGTAAAAATACCGGTGCTATAATGATTTCAGAAATCAGGAGAGCAATGTCTGCAAACCCTTGATTTTAAATTATCGTACGCCGGGAATCAGAACGTTAGGCCATATTTTTTCCGGCAAACCTATGGCCTAAAAATTTTCTAAGGAGGATTTGGAATGAGAAATTTTAAAAAGATTTCTGCGGTCACAGTTGCTGCATCTATTGCACTTTCTACTGCCGTTCCGGCATTTGCTGCATATGAACCGGTAAACGGAAGCAAAGCATCTGTGCTTCACGACCTGAATCTTTACGCTGGAATCAGCGATAAAGAATTTGACCCTGATCTTGGATCAAAATTAACAAGAGGACAAGCTGCAGTACTATTAACAAAAATATTCAACCTGGATACTGCTGCAAACGCATTAACTTCAACTGAAGTATCTGCCATACTTAAGCCTTTTGCGGATGGCAAAGACGTGCCTACATATGCTGCAAACAGAATGGCATACCTGGTTAAGAACGGCTTCATGTCAGGATCCCTGGACACTGCTACTGGCAAAGTCTACATTGATGCAAGAAAGGATGTTAACGGAGCACAGTTCGCAACTCTGCTGCTGAAACAGCTCGGATACGATGTAGCCGACTGGAAAACAGCAATTACCCAGTTATCACAGATAGATGGTGCGCAGGGTATCGCTGAATATCTTTCATACGCATTGACTTCATTATTGAGGGATCAGGCAGTTGGTATGATTTATGGCACACTTACTGCAGATTATGCTGCAACCGGTCTGGAAACAGTCATCGACAAACTTATAGCTGCAAACTCAAGCCTCAGGGCCATCGCAGAAGCAGCAGGTCTTGTAACTCCTGAGTCACTGGCTGTTGAATCGGTGGTTGCAATTGCAAACAACAAGGTTGCCATAACGCTGAAGGATCCTTCCTCGGCAAGAACTACCGACTTTGCAATCGTTAAGAAGGGAACCAGTACAGCTGTAGCAATCAAGAACATTGTAAAGGAATCAGACAAGGTATACGTTCTTGAAACCGATGCTCTTGTTGGCGGTACATCCTACACTCTGACAGTTAAAGGTGAGAATCTTAACTTCACCGGTATAGCTGCCGACACAACCGCTCCTACAATAAAGGCTGTTTCAAGCAAGGACACCAATACATTTGAGATTGAATTCTCAGATAAAATGGACTTTGCAACTGCAACAGACAAGGCCAACTACACCTTTGACAAGGATATCAAGGTTGTAAGCGCTGCTTTGGATGCGGCTAGAACAAAGGTAACACTGGTTACTGATTCTGCAAAGAAAAATATTGTATATACTTTGACAATTCAGAATGTTAAAAACTCTGACGGAAAAGCTATGACAAAGGCAGTACGTACCGTAACTGCAACAGAAGACAGCACAGCACCAAGAGTTTCAATGCACAGAGTTCAAAATAACCGTACTATAATCGTTGACTTCAACGATGCAAGCGGAATGGCAAAGGCAGCTCTTGAAAATGTTGAAAATTACAGCATCAACGACCTCACTGTTGAAAGTGCAAAAGCATATGACATGGTCGGAGATGACGGAAAGTATGACCAGGTGGTTTTAACTACATCAACTCAGGAAGCAAACAAGTCATATACACTTACACTCAGCAACCTGACTGACGCATCTGTTCTTAAGAACGCTCTGGGAACTACTGCCAGAACCTTCAGAGGAGCACCTGCAGATGTATCTGCTCCTACGGTTAATATTTCAAAGCCCGTAGTATCACAGAACAACAATACTGTAAAGATCTGGTTCACAGATAACAATGCTATGGATGTAGCAAGTCTCGAAGATATTTCCAATTACACAATCAAGGATAACACCGGTTCCGTATTGGAAATAATCAGTGCAAAGGCTATGGCAAGCACATACCCTGACGCATACAGCGCAGATAATAAGGGAGTTATACTTACTACGGCACAGCAGATAGTTAATCCGAACAAAGTTAACTATACTGTAGAAGTAAAGGGTGTACAGGATGAATTCGGCAATGCGTTGAAGCCGGTATCAGGTACAACTTATGCCAGATACAACTTTATTTCATCAGACGTTGACGAAATTGCACCATATGTTACAAAAGTAGAATTTGTAAATTCAACTACAGTAAAATTCACATTTGCTGAAGAACTCAAGAAATCAACAGCAATTGATCCTACAAACTATGTAATAGACGGTGATCTTGGTTCGGCAATAAAGGCTGAATTAAGCTCCGACAGAAAGACTGTAACCCTCACAACTCAGACTCAGGCTGGTAACAAGAAATACACTGTTACAATGAACAACCTTGAAGATGATTATGGCAACAGAGTATCAAATGCAAAGGCATCATTTGTATCAACCTCAGGCACTTTGGATGTAACTGCTCCTGAAGTAAGCTATATCTACGCTATGAATAAAGGTGAAATACACGTGACTCTTACCGAAGGCGTAAAGGCGTGGCCGAGTGAAATAACCTTCGGTGTGCTGGATAACAGCGGAAACATGACCGGTACTCTGAAAGTATTCCAGTATTCAGGTAAAATCGAAGATGGAAAGACAATAGTTTATAAAGCAAAAACAGCAGGAGATGCACTTACATCTGCCAACTACCAGATCCAGGCTACAACAGGCGGACAGTTTACAGATGCTTCCGACAACAAGATGAGTGCAGTTGCTCCGATAGCTGCAGGTACTACTCCAACCGGGTACACCTTCAACGGCAACACAATAGAAAACTCAGCACCAACTGTTGACTACGTTGAACAGATCGATACAAAGACTGTAAGAGTATACTTTAATGAACCTGTTGCACCTGCTTCCTTTGGTACACCCGGCTTCACAAAGGTAGATTCCGACTCAAAGGATACTCACTTTACAAGTCTGGACTACTCAATAAACACCAACTTTACTGTCGGATCAGCTTTATCAATACCTGTCAACCAGTTGAGAGACCTTGCAGGAACCAATATAGCTGCGGCATACACAGGCTTCACTCCTTACCTGCAGGATACAACCAAACCGGTTATTACAGGTACTTATGCCGATGATAACAAGACAGTATACGTGCTCTATGATGAAAAGGTTCCAACTTCAGGAACATATAAGATATACTACCTGAATTCATCAAACAACCCTGTAACAATCTTCAGCGGAGCAGGAGTTTCAGCTGAGGATCCCAACAAGGTTCCAGCTATAAAGCTTACTTTAACTACAGCTGTTGATGCATCAAAGATTTACTACCTCGAGCCTGTAACCGGTGCGGTTGACGTAGCTGGAAACAGAGCGGACGTATCAGGCGTCAAGTTTGACTTCCCTGGCACAAACAAGACAGTTTCCGGATATATAACAGGTGTTGAAATCAACAATGCAAAGACTATAACAGTCGGCGTTTCAGGAAAAACTATCAGCTCAATAAACGTATATGAAGTTGACACAACTACTTCACCAGCTATAGATGTTGATTTAAATGCTACAGTTTACCCCGGAAAGACCATTGCAGACGGTAAGGTACAGCTCGCTGCTCCGCTGCTTGCAGGAGTTCAGTATAAGGTAACCGTAGGATATGTCGGAGGCGGATCAAATGATTATACTTTCTCAGGAAATACTCCTGACATCGGGTTGAAGTTAACCACTGCACCCGGCAGTATAAATCTTGATTTTGCAGGATTTGATACAGATGAGTACAAGTTTGAAGCAGTAGCAGCTACCGACTTTACAAAAGTAATTGCAGGAACACCGGTAGCCGACGGAACTCCGGGCAACACTCTGGACAATGTAGTAGCATTTGCAGATACCAGCTTCACAGCAGGAACTGCAGTATATATAACCATATATGACAAAGATGATACTACCAGAGTATTATATGCAGGAAAAGTTATAATAGCTGCTCCATAAGACGGATAATCAAATTGAATAAACTGCACGGCGATATGTTATCGAAATTAAGTAAAACAAAAGCATTAACATAATTGCGGCAGAAATGCAACAAACCCCAGTGCCAAGCACTGGGGTTTGTTGCATTTCTGTTACAAATTCTTTACACTTGAAAAGGCTTTATTGACTGAAAAAATTGCCAGTGATATAATACATTTGAATCAAGATAGGTAAATTTAGCCATAATTTTGGATAACAGTGCCAATCTTGAAAAAACTGGTTTAACGAGTGAGGCTATAAAAGTGGGATAGGCGTAGCCCGCTCCGGAATTGCATAGCCCACCCGCTACAAAATACACAAGGAGGATTTGAGACATGAGAAATCTCAGAAAGTTAACAGCAGTCGTGTTGGCAGTAGCATTAGTGCTA
>JAEVZU010000037.1 GCA_023392075.1 Bacillota bacterium
ACAGGTAAAGCAAAATTTAAATTAATTTGCACAACAAGGTTTAAATTAGCCTGCACAACACGTTAATTCAGTTTATTACTTATGATGCTTTTCAGTTTATTGATTGTGTTCAGATTTTGAAGTAAAAGTTCATCATCCTCAAAGGCAATATTAAATTCCTCTTCAAGACTGATAACAATCTCAATGAAATTAACCGAATCCACACCTATTCTGTTTAAGGTCTCATCCGGCGATAATTCCTTTATAATTTCCGGTTCAATTTTTAAGACGGTCAAAATAATATTTTCAATTCTTTCTGCCAATTCCATAAAAATAATTCTCCTTCCCAATTGAATGCTTAAAACCTTGAAAACGAACGTATTACCTTTTCAAGCTTTAAATTGTATTCATTAATTTTCTCCCGGCTGTCTGAAACTACTAATACAAATACCCGGCCCACGTAATAATCGGAACCCTCGTTCAATTGGTACGGGAGTGTTCCCGCAGTATAAACCAGAACACCTTCCCTTTGTTCAGGTTTTATCAGTATGCCCTCTCTGTCAAGAGCCCTGCAGATGTCCTCATAATCCACTGCGTTATCCGGCAGCAGTCTGAAATACCTGGATAATATTTTTTTACCTCCAAGGCTTTGTTCAAGAAAGGAAATATAGGTGGAAAGGGTAAAGCGCCCGTTTATTTCAATGATAGGAATGATCTCGTCCCTGTCGGTAATGATTGAATCTATTCCTGCAACTCCTGTAAAACCCATTTCAAAAAGGTATTTGCCAACTGTCCGGCCATATTCAATGTAGGAATTCATAATATTCGCATCCAGATCCGGAGGCAGTACGGAACCTATATAAACCGTATCTCTCAATAATTGCTGTTTAATTGAGAATACATTCACCTCTCCTTTGGGAGAAACATATATTTGATAATTTATATCAAATTTTTTATTATACCAGCCTTCAACCAGCCATTTGGGCTCTGTTCTTCCCCGGGAAAACCTGGCGATCATACGAAGTCCTGACTCAAGCTTGTCCTTGCTCTCTATTATGTACAACCCCTTGCCCGAAGCTCCGTTTGGCTCTTTTACAATCACTTTCTCAAAAAGCGGCGCCTCACCGGTCAGTGCTTCGTACTCCTGCCGGATTTCATCAATTGAACCGCAGATCTTTCCCCTGCAAACATTGAAACCAAGTCTTTCAGATACTTCCCTGTTGAAAATCTTGTCATTTATCCCGGCATTTACAAGGGAAGAAGCTCCCATAAGCTGCAAACCGGCCTTTTCTGCTATTGCTTCTTCAAGATAAGTTACGGCATAAGGAACAAAATAAACATTTTTATTTTCAGAAGCTATTTCTTTCAACCTCTGCAATAAGACCTCATCCCTGACCACCAGTTCTGAGATAGGGGTCAGCAAATCGGCATCATCCGGGGTCAGTATGGCAGGTATGGAAAAACCAAGCCTTTTTAAATCATTGAGATACTTTGTATCAGGCATTTTTCTAAGTATGATAATATCCTGCTCCCTGCATATAAGGAGGTTCATTTCCTCTATCCGGTTAACCGGGATGTCTTCATTTCTGTCAACAACTCCGCTGCCGGTTTTATTCCAGTATTTTTCGGCACCTATGTTGCACAGCCACACAATAATACCTTTGTCTCTGTCCTTTGTCATATATTGAATCAGATTAAATTCCTTATCCATATGTATTGAAGAATTCATTCAGTTCCTTCTGACCTTTTATGAAATCTTCCTTTCCCCACCTTTCCCTCAGAATATATGTTTTGCCTTTGCAGTACTGTACCTCGGCCGCCAGGGGATGACTCAGGAACAAACCGGGGCTCTGGGTACTTCCGTATGCTCCCGACTTGTCAATTGCAAGTATGTCTCCCGGGACTGCCTCAGGCAGCATCACATTCTGTCCCATAATATCGGTGGGTGTACATAATGGACCTGCAATATTTACCTGCTCTTCATTTTCGGTTTTATTCAGAATGTGCATGGGGAAATTATTGCGGATGTATCTTCCAAGAAAGGCGGAAGAAGCATGCTGGTTTGATCCGCCGTCACAAACCAGATATCTCCTGCCCTTGCATTCCTTCTTATATAGAATCCTGGTAAGATAGGTTCCGGCTTCAGCCATAAGAAACCTTCCGCTTTCAACAAATACCTTTGTCCCGGCAAGTTTCTCCCTGTATTTCTGCCACATCAGTGAAAAATCTTTCTTAAAGGCATCCATGTCCAGGGGAGAGTCCTCTTTGAAATACGGTACTCCAAAGCCGCCGCCCAGATTTAAAAACTTTAATTCAAAGCCTGACTTCCCTGATAATTCAAGTGAAAGCCTGATGATCTGTTCCATGCTGAGAATTATATTATGTGCATTCAAGGCCTGTGTCCCTGTGTAGATATGTATCCCGATAACTTTTATATTGGGAAGCGACTCCATGAGTTCCAGAGCGGTTTCGGTTTCTATCCGGTCAATACCGAATTGAGTCGGCACACCTGTCATCTTTATGTTTGAACCTGCCACATCAAAGTCCGGATTAATGCGTATTGAAATGCTGACCTTCCTGCCTTTCTGCCTGGCAAGCTCATTGATCAATGCAGCCTCTTCCACCGATTCCACATTTATGCTGCAGATTCCTGTTTCAATAGCATACTCCAGTTCTCCAAAGGTTTTCCCCGGACTTGTAAAAATGATACGCTCAGGTGCAAAACCTGCCGCAACAGCTGTATACAGTTCTCCCGAGGATGCAACCTCTATACCGCTGCCCAGCTTTTTGAACAGCTGGCACATACCCAGCAGCGGGTTTGCCTTCATGGAATAGAATATTCCAAACTCCGCAGGCAAACTGTCTTTCAATTTCCAGTACTGTGAAATAATCCTGTCGGTATCATACACATAAAGCGGTGTACCGTATTCTGCCGCAATGTTCTCAAGTATTTTATCCTCCATATGCTTCCTCCTCAACTATATTGACAAGTGTATCATTTATAATCCGGGTTATTTCCCAGGCATGTTTATGCAGATAGAAATGCCCTCCCTCAAAATAATAAAAGTTACATTGACTGCCGCAATAGTTTTTCCATTTATTCATGTCGGCCGGTTGGGCTAAATCATCGTCCTTGCCTGCAAATACTGAAATATTAAAATCAAACTTTCTTTTCAGACTGTTTGGTTCATAGGTTTCCAAAAGTTTATAATCCGCCCTTAAGGTTTGCATTGCCGATTTTAGCAATCCCCTCATTCTGATCAGATTATCCGGTATTCCTCCAAGCTTCAGAGCCTCCTTTTCAAACTCGGGTTCGGGCAAGGTATGAAGGTTCCTGTTCTCCTTTCTGATGCTTGGAGGATATCTTCCTGAAAAGAAAACATGCACCGGCAGTCTTAAGTTTTTCTCCTGGAGCATACATATGGTCTCGTAGGCTAAAATACTGCCCAGGCTGTGGCCCCAGACAGCATATTCACTGCCTCTGCATTCTTCTTCAAGCATTTTGACAATATCTGCAACTGCCTCTTTAATAGTATTGTAGTAAGGCTCCCTGTATCTGCCTGCTCTTCCCGCCAATTCAAAAGGATAAAGCTTTATTGCACCGTCCAGCAATTTACTCCATTTTGAATAAATTACCGAAGAACCTCCCGCATAGGGTAAACAAAAAAGCTTGATGCCACTCATTATAACCTCCATACCAATATTGGAGGACGTGCCGCAAAATCAACACATTTAATCCCCGCCATTGAATTTATCTTAGACAAAGCAGCTTTTCCACCGCCCGGATTTCGTTATCTCTTATTAATTCCAGCTGATTGCACAAATTATCAATTGAACCTGAATTTTTTGACAATGCCAGTCTCAGCGACAGGTTTGATATTATCTCCCATCTTTTTGCGGACTCCTCAAGGTATATGCCCACCTCATCGACAAGCTTACCGGGAAGTTCTGCTTCAAGCTGCCTTAGAAAAATTCCGAAGCGTGTTCTGCTCCGGGATAGTATTTTAAAAGCAGAATTGTAATAATATCTGTACACAGGAAAAATTTCTTCTTCCGGAAGCTCTTGTTTTTTTAAAAGAAGTTCCCTTCTGAAGCTGTCAATAACCTGAAGTCCGCAGCTGCAACCAAGGATGTCCTTTTCGCCCAGCATCCTTTTACAGCTTTCTTCAATGACATTCTTCCATCTGATATCGTTGTAATAAAACCGGCTGCTCTTGCCGACCTCCATCCACATATTCCTTATCGGTTTCGAATACGAGCCAAGGCAGTTTTCGGAGCTCCGTGCCAGCAGTAGTTCCTCCAATGGAATTCTTCCGTCAAAATCACTGCCGGAAAGGCTGTATTTGTCAAAAAGCTCGACATAGCCCTCTTCCTCGTTATAGCCCGTTACAACTACCGCATGTGCTCCGTGTTCCTTTTGAAAGGCACGGTGATATCTCATATGGTACAGGTCTGCAACTACCACAACGGGAATATCGAGATGAAGCAATTCTTTTAACCTTTCATATGCTATTTGCCCGTCATCTTCGATATAAATGGCAATCTTTATTTTATCCGGCGGAAGTTGATCTACATTTTCCGGAATACGCTTGTCAAAGCAGGTGACTGCCGGGAAACAAGCGTATTCCAGAGATGTATTTAATTCCTCTTTGGTGAATAAGAAGGATTTGGAGGGTTTATGTAAAAAATTAATTCCTATGTACCCTGTTTCAGAATCAAACATAAAGGAAAAATAATCTGCAAGAATAATATCAGGGTTTAAATCCAAGTATGCAACAAGTGCTCCGTATGCGTTTTGAAAGCAATCGGCAACATGCGGTACAAAGTACCTTGGAACACCTCTAATTGAATGTTTTGACATATTCCTGCAGCTCCCCCTTGTCTGAAATATAGTCATCTGCATATTTAATGACACTGTCATCACTATTTCTTAACCAGATTATATTTGTATCGTTTTTTACTGTGCTGTTATTAAATAACAGCACATATTCCTTTCTTAATTTCACAAGATAAAACAGGTCCTTGTTTCTGATTATTCCGCTTTCCTTAATGACTCTGTTTGTATAAAACAAGGTTTTCCCACGTTTTTGAATGCGTTTGTAGCATATCCCGGGATCTACATCTTGAAAAAATACCAGATCAGGCTTTGAAATCCTCCCATATATTGCTTTGCCCGGCTTGAATCCGGCACCATTGGCATTGTCCCGGGTCAAACCGGTATAAACGTACCGGTCGGCCAGCAATATATATTGTTTTTTTAGTAAGGGAATTATTTTAAAAGTGTAATCATGTATAAAGCTGAGCCATTGAAAAAAACTATAAATTTCCGGGGTAAGAAGTCTGACAGAATCCATCTTTCTGATTATTCCACGTATGATTTTATTTGAATTCCACTCAATTACACCTACTTTATACCCCTTTTCCACCAGATGACTCCGCAGGCTCTCAACATTCTCACTCTTACCGCAGCCGCTGATACCCTCAAATACTATTAAAATACCCTTGCCTCCATTGATTTTCAAGTTTTCTTTCATCAAAGCCTCGCATAACAAAATTGTAATAGTTAAAATACACTTTTGTTCAAACAAACCACTAAACCTTTTGCGAAATTCTTTCGGCCTCTCTTACTGTTTTTAAACGGTTAAAGATTATTTCTGTGTTTATATGCCTCGGTAAAGTCAACGGCAGTATTTCTTCCAATCAGCAGATTTTCATGAAGCTGCCCCAATATTTCCATGGAAAAATTCATTGCCTCCCACTTGGTATAAGAAATGCCAAAACCAAGATTTTCCCATAAGCCGGTGTTCTTTTTTTCATGATCTCCAAAAGGCTCCAGCATAATTAACGGAGTGGCTGAAGCAATTGAGTCCATCATAGTACCGGCTCCGGGTTTTCCCACGATGGCCCTGGCTGTGGCCGTCACATCAAACAGGTCATGGTATTCATATTTATTAGAAAAAAACGGTGGCCTGGATTGACATATTTCACCTATGGGAGGAAATTCAAATACACCTTTTTTGTTTTTATTCCAGGCACACCAGTTGGGATCAACCATAAAATATCTGTCTCCAGGCATACTGTCCATGGCCTCCTGCAGCTCGTAGGCAACAATATCCAGGGACAAACCCTTACTCCGGAGTTGGGGAATTTTGGACCTGTAGGTTCCCATTCCCCAACCGCCTCCATGGATAATAAATCTATCCGGCCTTTGGTAATAGGGAAATGGTTCCTCCTTTGAAACAGGAATCCGGTATTTAAGTTTCATTTTTGCATTATCGCAGAGCCAAAATTCACTGAAACGGGTATTATAATCGGGAACATACTGCTTCAGACTCTTCCATGAAGGAGGTAAATCACAGTCTACATACAGTATTTCAGCATTTAGAGTATCAGGTGCTCTTCTGGTCCTGTATTCTTCCATAACATACAGCCAGTGCCCTGAAAGAATGATGAAATCCCGTCTATTCTCTTTTAACCAAACTTCCAGAAGCTGGTCAACAAGTTCGCTGTCCATGCTTTTGCGTATATCCATAGGCATTCTGGCAGACATTTGCGCCAACGCAAAATTGCCATGATATGCCTTTTTACTCTTTCGAATATTCTCCCTCTTGTCTTTTGAAATAAGATTCTCAAAAACTTCCACACAGGTTGAAACATTCTTTTCCTCAAGTCTCCGGGCAACCAGCAGCCCTGGTATGTATAACCCGAGTCCAAAGCCCGAGCAGAGTACCGTAACAGTTCTTTTCTCCATTTACTCACTCTCCTTGACTTAAAACGCGTTCATATTTTTTTTAATTAACCGAACTTTGCTTCAAGGAATCTGTTCATGCCTTCTGCTTTACTTTTATCTACACTCAATATTCTGCTAACGTCAAACAAACGTGTAAAGAAATCAAATTGCCATTTGGATGGTTCTTTATTCTCAACTGCATATTCGTCAAGATAGGACAGGTCATCCGGCTTAAAGCTGTTCTTTACAAATTCAGGTACTATTTCTCCGAACATTAACTCAATGTAATGGAAGTTATAGTAAACTATCTTGTCCAGGTTATATTCCTTGACCCTGCCCACCAGCATGTTCCAATCTATCTTTTCGGAGAATTTGCGTATGTACATGTATAAATCGGCAAACTTATAGAGTTTTAAATCTTTCAAACTGGCTATCCAGATCATAAGGCAGGCCTCCTTGTAAAGGTGGCAGCACAGCTGAATAATATTGTCTATATAATCCAGCATATAGCCTTTTGTACGATGGATATCCACCGGAACGGCTCTTTGGATCAGCTCCTTTGTCTGAACCCTATAAGGACAGTTTCCTTTCCAGAGAATATCGTGGTTCACATCCACCTCGACCAGCTTTGCAAACTTATTATCGCTAAGCTTCAGAAATTGGTGTATTTCATGGGTAGCCATCTGGTGAAGCACTTTTTCCTTTCTGGATACTTCCACTATGACATCGTTTTCTTCATCATAGTTTCCCTGGATGTAGCCCAGGCTCTCAAGGGCTTCAACAACAGGCGCAACATCCTCAAGCTTCATCAGCATATCCAGATCATTGAATATCCTTGTTTCAATTTCAGGGTAAACAATGCTGGCCAGAAGGTTTCCTTTTAAAACAGGTACGGTAAGGTTACGTTTTTCAAACTCCCTTAAAATCTCCTGAAGCTTTTGGAGATAGCAGTTGTTACGTTCCCCGAACACTGCCCACTGTGTATCCATCAGCCTTTGAAGTTCCTTTTCAAGATTATCGTACAGGTTGAATTTTTTCAGATTATATCGAAACATATTTAAAGTCCTATGAGTTATCATCTGGTATATTACTTCCGACCACTCTAAACTTCCTGAAAGCATGTGCTTCAGAGTCTCCTTCTGGGAAGCCTCCATTTCCACCGCTGTCAAAAGCACCAGTTGTCTTTCGATTGATATTTCTTCCTTCCTCATCATACAGCCTCCTGTCTGGTTATTAACCACTCAAAAACGTATTGTACATTGTCAATAGAGGGTAAAGGTCTTTTATATCTTTCTTGCTGATCTTTCCTATTACATTTCTCGGTATCTCGGGAATAATGTATATTTCCTTTGGAACCTTCCTGTCTTCAAGCTGCGCCACACACCATTTATATATGTCTTTTACCTCGGCCTGGCACTGCTCCTTCAAAACCACCAGAGCAACTATTTTTTGCCCCAGTCTCTCATCGTCAACTCCTATAACGGCAGCTTCCTTTACACCTGGGTTTTTCAGCAGCACTTCCTCAATATCGATGGGGTAAGCTCTGCTCCCCCCCTGCATTATCATATCGTCATTTCTGCTGAGCACAAAAAACCTGCCCTCTTCATCCCTGTAGCCAAGATCCCTCACCCTAAAGCCCTTAGGCCCCAGTACCTCCCCGGTCAGCTCAGCCGATTTGTAATAACCGTCCATCATATAATCGCTTGTTATGTATAATTCTCCGGTCTCTCCAATGCCGGCTTCACTCCCATCCTCCCTGTAAATCCTGATGCCGCAGCCTCTCATTGGCTTTCCTATCACGCAGGGCAGGGAAACCACATCCTCATGTTCACCGAAGGTAACCCTCGCGGAAGCTTCAGAGGTACCATAGGCGTTGAATACCCGCACTCCCGCAAAAGCGGCGGCTGTTCTCTGATAAATTGTCAGCGGATTTACCATGCCTCCGATAAGTATTCTCTTTACGGAGCTCAGATCATAGTTCTTTAATTGGGTATACTCAAGTATTTGCAGGAGCATGGTTCTGACGATATAGAAATTCGTTGCACCGTATTCCTGTAAAGCTTTCAGGAATATGGCCGGATGAAATACATTGTTCAGGAGTATAATACCTCCTCCCCGGCTTATGGCCATCAGAACGTCTCCTGAAATAGGGCTCGCCTGGGCCAGTGATCTCGGAATAATTGTCCTTTCTTCTGATGAAAAACCAAGATGTTCGGCAACAGCCAGTGCATTGCCGGTTATAGCTGAGTTGGACAATACTATTCCCTTTGGTCGTGATGTTGAACCGGATGTAAAGCATATACCAAAGGTATCTTCTGAAATCCCAGGCAAATCCCTAAACTTTTTGTTCTGATACTCATTAAGGATAAAGGAACCGTTTTCCTGTAAAACAAGTACAATCCTTATGTTCATTGCAGCTATGCTGTCCTGTACTGCCGCAAAACCTTTTGCATCGGTAATTAAGAGCTCCACATCGGTATAGTTTATCAGCTCGGTCAATGTTTCTCCCTTGAATTGGTACGATAAAGATACAAACACTTTTTTCATCCGGTTCAGAGCCAGCATACCTGTAAGGAATTCGGTACAATTTGGCAGATAAACCCCACCTATTGTAAAATCCCATTTTTCAAGAATGCCGCATAAATCAAGCACCTTGAGGTATATTTCGCTATAGGTATATTTATTGTCGTTATATATCAGCAATGTATTATCGCCGTATTTTTCACAGCTGTCACAAAACAGATTCCACGGTGAATAGTCCCTTTTTTCCACTTATACCACTCCTTTTGTTTGCATGTGAATATAAATATCTGTAAAATCTTTTTAGAATAATCTTGAATCTATTTATGTCAAACCTTGTTGTTAAGATAATTCTCAAGTTCCTCTACCAGACAGCTCTCCAGATTACGAACTTCACTTAGCTGTTTAACCAGCTCATCGGTTAAATCAAGTGATTTTTTGATACCCAGCTTCAGTGCAATGCTTGCAGAAATATCCCAGTGTTTTGAAGACTCGTCCAGATATCTGCACACCTCCTGCACAAGATTTTCCGGAAGCAATCTGCTTATTTCATTTACAAAAACCATAAGCCTTTTTCTGTTTCGGGCAATATTTTTAAAACTCATATTCAGATAATTCCTGTACCAGTTTATATCTGCATTATCAAGCCCTTTCTCCTTTTTCAGAAGTAACCCGTTCATAAAGGAATCCAGTGCCTCCAGTCCGCACTCCTGACCAAGCACCCGCTTCTTTCCTGTCATTCTGCTGCAGCTTTCAAACAAAATATTCATCAACTTTTCATTGGATATTTGAAAGTTGTTTTCAGCATAAATTTCTATCCAAAGATTTTTAACAGGTCTTTTAAGAATATTGTTTGACAGTGCAAGGGGGTTTTCAGATACCCTGCCCTGATTAACCTCCTTAATTGAAATCCTGCCATCAAAATCACTGCTGGAAAGTCTGAATTTGTCAAAAAGTTCAAACCAGCCCTCCCTTTCGTTATATCCTGTAATAACTATGCAATGTAAACCATGCTCCTTCATATATGCCCTGTGATAGCTCATATAATACAAATCAACTGCTGCAATCACAGGCTTCCCGCTGTCAATCAAGGACTTAAGCCTGGAGTAGGCCATGTCCGGATTATCGTCTATATACATGTTGATGTTTACCCGGTCCTTGTACCTGACCTCTCCGGTAATTGCTTCCGCCGAACTGCTAAAAATTTTTGTAGCAGGCAAATAAACAAATTCCAATGAAGTGTTCAGTTCTTCTTCGGTAAACTCTACCGAGGTATTCATACGGTAGAGATAATTCACTCCTATGTTATCGCTGGCCCGGTCATACATAAAGGAGAGGTAATCCGCGAGAATCAGCCTGGTGTTCAGCCCCATATGCTCAAGCACTGCTGCATAGGCATTATGAAAGCAATCATTAACATAAGGCTCAAAGTATCTTGGAACCTTACCAATTAAAGTATTTTTCATAGTCCACCTTTAATTAATACTTACACGTTCGGTATTTAATTTGTTGTAAACATAATCTGCAATTGAACGTACGGTTGAAAAAGCCTCATAAGTTAAAAAACTGCTGTCAAAGGTTATTCCAAAAACATCCTCTATCTCTACAAGGAGTTCTACCAATATTATTGAGTCCACTCCATAGTTGTCTCTCAAATCACTGTCAACCTGGACATTGTCATTATTAAACTGTCCAAGCCTGCTGACTGCCTCACATACCTTTGTTTCAATCTCATGTTTCTGCATAAATTATTGCTCCTTTTCTTAAAAAATGTTACCTGTATCTTTCATTTACAGCCTTTATCCTGCCTTCAAGCTTTATGTCTACTTCACCATTACCCTTGATATACTTGGACAGTACATCTTTCAAGAGTTCACCCTTGCTGAGGAGTTTGGCTTTTTTCAGTTCATCATAACCGTCTCCGCCGTTGTAAAGGTAATCATTTGTTGCCACCTTGTAATATTTTTCCCTATCCAGTATTTTGCCGTCGGATGTAGTAATGCTCAGCAGCCTTTTCCCTGCCGGTTTTGATGCATCAAATTCATATTTTATTCCTGAAACCTGCAGGAACCCTCCGTTTGATCCGCCATCAGGATAGAGCCTGATGCCCCTTTCTATTGCACTGTATATGTCTTCCCCTTTCACCTCTATTGTTACCAGTGAATTTACAAATGGAAGTGCTTTGCCTATTGCATAAAGATTTATGTCTCCGGCCGGTATACTCTCTCTTATACCGCCTCCGTTCATAAGGGCCATATCGGCCTTTCCCGTCTCACGCATGGCATCTGTGAGTAAATTGCCAAGAGTAGTTTCTCTTGTCCTGACATTTGATCTGAAGCCGTCAAGCTTTTCTTTTGTTTTTGCCACGACTTCCTTTGCAGCCTCAAAAGCAATGGTATGATACTTCTGTGCAACCGAATCCAAAACAGGATCGGCTTTGGATTTATCTTTGATGTTTTTTGGGGTCCAGACAAGCTTTGCCAATTTACCGTCCTTGAAATACATATCCGCCTGCCCCACATGTGTGCTGTAACCGCCTGCCTCCACAAGGTATGTATTGTTTACCTTATCAGCCTTTTCATACAGGAAATGATGATGCCCGCACAGAATCAGGTCTATACCGTCAACTTCTTTTACAAGCGCCCTGTCAACATCATCTCCGAGATGTGATATCAGAATGACCACATCCACCTTGTCCTTCATCTCCTCTATAATCCGCCGGGCGCATTTTACAGGGTCCTCCAGGGTCACACCTTCAGTTTCTCTTGAATTCGTGTTTATGAGAGCTCCAACCTCGGTCAGCCCGAACAAACCTATCCTTTTATTTCCGACATTTACAATTTTATATTCGTCAAAAACCGGCTTGCCGTCTTTATATATGTTCGCCGAAAGCATTGGAAAATCCAGCTGGCTCCTTATTTCCATCAACCTGTCAAAGCCATAGTTAAAATCATGATTCCCGGGTGTCATTGCATCATACCCCATCAGATTGGCTACCTCAACAACACCTTTCCCCTTCTCGATATTGGCTTCGTTTGTTCCATGGAACAAATCCCCGGAGTCCAGCAGTAAAGTATTTTTGTTTTCCTTTTTAACCTCATCAACTATATGCTTCATCAAGGGCATACCCATCATTACGCTTACTTCATCCAGGGTATAATAGCCTCCTGTCTCCTCGTCGTAAACTATATGTCCATGTATATCGGCAGTACTTAAAACAGTTATCCTCTCCTGGTAGTATCCCGCGTTCACAAGCGCAGAATCAAGGTTTACGAATTTTGCAATCAGGAATACCGCTGCACCCAGAAACAGCAGACCGATTATTATAAGATTTTTATAGCTTTTCATTAATAACCTCCATCCGCGTGCCAGATTTGCTAAATAAAGTACGCAAAAAGTTTGAATAAAAGTAACTGCTTTTGTTAACAGATGAAAATCAGCAGATGAATAAACAGGTTAACAATCACCTTGAGGTTCCGGTACTGGAATAATGCCTGACTCCCTGTCTCCAGAACATATATACAAGAAAGAACATTATTGCTCCAACTGCCGGAGAGAGGTACAGGAAACCATTCCAGAAAGAATTTATTTCAGCCTTGTTAAGATAGAACTGTGCCGGAAAATAATTGACAAATGCAAAAGGAATTACAAACATCAACAGCTTTTGAATTACTCCCGGGTAAAAGCTTATGGGATATCCGGAAAATCTTCTTGCATTAAAAAATATCATATTCCGCAGATTGTCGGTTTTAACTGTCCAGAAGCTGAAGCAGGAGGCAAACAGGAATATTGCTGCCTGGATGACGGCCCCGCTGATTAAAATTACAATATAATAAACGATATTTTTCATATTCCAGTCAATACCCACCGAAAAAGCAGTTTTGGTAAAAAGGATCACTCCCACTATTCCGTGTCCCAAACCTGCGCTCAAATCAATTTTTGAGGCTATTATCTGGTACATCAGTCCGAGCGGTCTGGTAAGGACCCGGTCAAACTCCCCGGAATAAATCATTTCTGCGAAATCTCTCATTCCTGCAAAGAACAGTACAAAGATGCTGTAGGATAAAAACAGAAAACTGTAAAGAAAGAACATTTCGTTGTATTCCCAGCCCTTTATATGTACAAACCTCACAAGAATAAGAAACATGACCACTACACTTATCATTTCCCTGCAAACAATTGCAACTGTAATAAAAGTTCTGTCAAACTTATATTCAAGAATTGATTTCAGGCTGAGTTTTGCATATTTCAGCAGTAGAATGAATAACTCAAATATATTGAATAATGGCCTTTTACCCACTTGTTTATCCTCCCTGTACCACCAGTTTTTTCAGAGCGGCTTTCCATAGAAGCTTCCCGACTGTAAATAAGCCCAGAGCCCAAAGCAGCTGTTTCACCATAACCAGTGCTATCTCTTCCATGGGAACCTGTCCCAGATATATGGATATCGGTACATAGTATATGGAGGCAAAGGGTGTAAGGTTTATAAAATCCACCAGTGCCTGGGGCATAAACCAGAGAGGAAGCAGAGCTCCCGACAGTATCATTACCGCAGCGTCCTTTATTGTGACAAGACTGAAGGTCCAGTAGAACCAAAATGAGCTTATCCACACTATAAAGTTAAGATTATACAAAACCAGATACCCCAATATCGTGCTTATTAAAAAGTATAATGCCATCGATAACGAGAATGGGGGATACATTTTAAAAAGAACTATTGATACTATCATTGCAGGTATTAGCTGCATAAGCACTCTGAATACCAGTATTCCGATATTGTATGAAAAAATGTAACCACTGAAGCTCATGGGTTTTAACAAGTCCAGCCCAATGGCTCCCGACCGCACCTTGTATTCAATATGGTATTCATCCATAGCATATATACACTGCATGAGAAAGGAAATAACCACGTAGGTAATCAGTATTTTGAACTGTACTCCGTCGACCGTTTGTTCATCTTCGTAAATTGCCTTCCAAATGCATATATTGACAAATATCATTACAATGGCATTTATTACTCCGGCTATGTAGTCGGCTCTGTAAGCAATATTATTCTGAAAAGCTTTTTTAGCAAACTCTACATAGGCTCTCATCAAACTTTATTCCTCCCTGGTAGATTTCTCTGATAATGCCTTCAATCTCCGGTTCCTGGACAGTCAGATCGATGATCCCGTATTTTTGTGTAAGTTCGTATATCAGGTTGGAAATCTGGACCTCATCCTTTAGAAATCTGAGCCACTTCTTTCTGCCTTTCTCCTCAACCACCACAACACCGGGTATATCGATGCCGTCGATGACTTCAGGGAATTCTACGACGAGAGTTCTGCTTGTACCATAGCTTTCCTTTATATGCTCCACCGTACCGTCATATATTGTAGTTCCTTCATCAATGATAATCATTCTCCGGCAGGTTTTTTCTATATCCTGCATATCATGAGTGGTAAAAAGCATTGTTGTTTCTTTGTTCCTGTTAATGTATCTGATAAATTCCCTAACTTTTTCCTTCGCTATAACATCAAGTCCAATGGTAGGTTCATCAAAAAATATTATCTCGGGGTCATGCAGCAGTGCTGCCGCAATATCGGCCCTCATCCTCTGCCCGAGGCTGAGCTGCCTGACCGGCTGTGACATGAATTCATTAATCCCCAGCAAATCGTTAAACAAGTTCATATTCTGCTTGTAGGTTTTTTCAGGTATCTTGTATATGTACCTGAGCAGTTCAAAAGTATCAATTGCCGGTAAATCCCACCAAAGCTGAGTTCTCTGACCAAATACGACACCAAGCCGCATGGCGTTTTTTCTCCTGTCCTTGTGAGGTGACAGCCCTCCTATTGAAATTTGACCTGAAGTTGGCACCAGGATCCCTGTCAGCATTTTTACCGTTGTGGATTTTCCTGCTCCGTTTGGTCCTATAAAACCTACCATTTCACCTTTATCTATGGTAAAACTGATATTATCGACTGCTCTCTTAATTTTATATTCTGGAATAAGTAAACTTTGTATTGAGCCTAACAAACCTTTTTTTCTTACATTCAGCTTATAATCTTTTACAAGGTTATTTACTTCAATAAGCGGCATTTTCGACATCCTTCTCTCATTATTTTTATAACAGCCGGTTTGAACTGCTAAAATAAAGGTTTCTTGAAAATATATGTTTACTCTTGCAAAATTTTGTAACTTTTGTTTGTTAATACATATTTTAACAGTAATCACGTTCACCGCCACTATGCATTAGGGTAGTTAAATATAAAAAGTGCATAATCCTACCCTTATAGGTAGTATATAAATATTCCAATTGCATTAACAATCTATTTCATCTATACTCAAAAGGTTTAGTTTGATACACTTTATAACAGCCTGGGCAGTGCACTCCACATCCAGTTTTTTAAAAATGAATTTTTTGTGATATTTAACTGTATTTATGCTTATATCCTGGTTTGACGCAATAATTTTATCGGGCAGTCCCGTAGCCATAAGCTTAAGAATTTCTATTTGCTTTTTTGTTAAGGAATATGTTTTTTCGGATGATAAAAGAGAATTGTTCATTTGAGTTTTAAACTCATTGATCAGCTTGTAAGCTGTATAATCGGTAATGATCTTAAGATCGATTTCTATTTTTTCATTTAATCTGCACAGTGCCAGATATCCCAATACCGCTCCTTTAAAAAACAGCGGAACGGCATAAAGGAAAAATTCCTTCAGCAAATCACTATAATGATGCTGAGGAATAGTATAAACTTCTTTTTTTAACTTTATTGATAATGCAATGGCATTTGTTCCGATTGCCTTTTCAGAAAAGGACATCCCTTCTTTAATTCCCAGTCTTTCAACTTTTCTTCCTAACTCCCTGCAGCATTTTTTTTTAATAGTAAACCCTCAGAATTAACAAGTAAAAGCATTAAATTTCTTTCGACGGATAAATCGTCGAAATCATTTTCAAGATTTCCGAATATTGATACCAGTACTTTATTTTCATTTAGTGCATTCTGTAAAGCCTCCTCATTAATACTACCGCTCATAACACTTGCTGAATTATCAAGCCCAATGTTCACGCATCTCCTCCAGGAAGCGAAAATTTCATCTACCGGCTGCAGTGTTATCATATGTATACTCCTCTCATTTTAATATTGCATTCTAGAACCACTTTCAACCATTTCTTATATACAAATGCAGTAAAAGATTTAAGTCAATACTAAGAAAAGGAATACTATCTTTTATATACCAATATATTACCATTTTTAACATACAATTACAAATTATTTTATTTTTTGGTAAATTTTTCACATTCTAATAACTGGTTTTAAAAAGGGCTGCCTCAAATTGTATTACAGTTTTGCGGCAAGCCCTTTTTATTCTTTTAAGAACATTTTTATAAACCAAATTACTTATCAGGTTTTCTTTACTTCCTGTTTACCTGTGACCTTGCTTTTATCATCCATTTTAAACGTATTTTTGGCTTCGTCAGTGGTAAAATAAACATTGCCGTCAACGGTTGCGTCTACCAGCTGAAAGTTTTTAACAGTTACATACAGGTCACCTTTAAAAGTTCCGTGCTGGATACTGGCTTCAGGGCTGTTTATGGTAAACTTTGGTGCTGTCAAGGTGTACCTTGCAGTGATCTTACGGTCCTTATCCTGTGCGTATAGGGCAACCTTTCTCTGGATAATATCCTTACCTGCCGTATCCTTCTTCCCGTTTTTGTACTCGCCATCAAGAGAGATGTCCTTATTTATGGTGAGATCCTTTGTAATTGCAATGATCCAGGTGCCATTACTGCTTATTGCCTTTTCAAAAGCTGCCGCATTGTCGACTATTGAGGCAGATGTTATTGCATCGGCGGTAGATGTAGCTGCTGATGTTGTTCCGGCGGCAGTTGAACCTGCAGCGCTTGTAATTGCTGCGGTTGTAGGTGTTGTTGTTTGCGTTGCAGGAGTAGTTGAAGTACCGGGCAACTGTTCTTTCTTTGCACAACCTGAAAATAGTGAAATTGTAAGTACTAATACTGCTGCTACCAATAAATTTCTATTTTTCATCCTTGATACCTCCTAAATATTATGGTATTTACCAATGTTTAGTATGACCACTAATTTTGAAATTATTAGGGAATATGAAAAATATATGAAAAATTTTTTGGCTATTGTTTTTATACAGATAACTGTACCCTCTATTGACAATGTATAACACGCCTCACGCCAGCTATTTTGCCACTTTTCTTTGTCGTCGTCCTTGCCTTGCGTCAGCAAGGCTGCGTCCATCCTCCTCGAAATTTGCCAAAATATCTCAGCGCGAGGTCGGTGATTTTTGAGTGAGATAATTTGGCTTGCGGCAAGGCAAAGGCGTGCAGTAAGGCTTTGTGCCTTGCAAGCGGCTTCAACGCAGCCGCAGGGCAAATTAACCACTCAAAAACGTATTGTACATTGTCAATAGAGGGTATCATACCATAATAAAAATAATACATCAATAGTTAATACAATGTTTTACATGACATACTATTATAAAAAAGCCTCATGGCGAGGCGGCATACAAATTTTATTACACCATAATTAACATTAAATATATGCCCTTTAGCCCTATAGCTTTAAGATACATACTATTACAACTTATTACTTTTCTAATTACAAACTCCATAAAGTATTTGCATTTTGATATTATATCAATCGTTTTTAACTAAAGCTATCTAATTCTAATATGCAGTACACGTTAATTAATTATTTAATGTTTAAAATGGTTAGTTTAAAACTTTATTTACTCCCGGCACCATGTCTCTATTTGGTTATTATTATGCTATGACCACATTTTGTACAATCATAAAGGGCATATGTTGGCGTGCTAATAATTAATACATATGAATGACCTGTTGCAGGAGTTGTATGACTTGTAACAACTTCCCAGCAGTATATACACCTACCTACCTTTAAGCCAGACTCAGTACAGGTCGGCTCTTTGACAGTCTCATATGAGCCATTAAAGGCATGTGAACAGGCTGCATAGGTTGAAACTACATTACCAATTGATAAAATGCAAACAATTAGAAAGATTAAACCCTTTTTTAAAATCTTTTTCTTCATTATTCAGAGGACCCCTTTCAATTATTATTTATTCTACCTGTTGTTTTATATTAACATTTTTACTTTATTTTGTAAACAATATGGGATGTGGGCTATATGCTAACGCTCTTTTGCTTAATCACCATTATATAATACATTTGGGCAGGTATATACAGTCACTCTTATCTGTGATACAGTTGTGATGTATCGGGGTGATGAATATGGACCATGTACTTGTCGATATCTGTAAGGAATTCCTAGAACTCATCGAAACCCTTAAACGTACTGGAAAAATCACTCAAGACGAATATGATGATATGGCAAAATTAAAGATTGAATTCTTATCACGTCATTCATTGTAAAAACGCAAATCCATTCAGGGAATTTACCTGGGTGGTTATTTTTTGAACTTTATTAGCCTTTGAGAGATAAAGCAAATAGATCTCACCCTTTCTAATTTTCGGAATAATAAGAAGGACTACCCATTACAAGTAATCCTGTTTCTACAATATAAGTAAATAATTAATCTTGTTTTTTTCTTGTTAATTCTCATGTACTAAGTACCATTGATAACAATAACCTGAGATAGTCTTACCATTAGTCCCTATTCCCTTGACATATGCCCACTCACCAGATGATTTGCCATCATCATCCTCCCAAGTCACATCAGTTCCATTTGCAAACTGACCTATTACTGAATAATTTGTTCCCGGACCACTACGTACATTCAAATTAGATCCGTCAGTAGTTACTGTTAAAACCCATGTCTGAGCATCAACTTGACTCAAAGTTAAAGGATTACCTATTAAATAAGTAGTCCTTTAATGGTAATGGTATTCAATTATAGAGAAAAGAGCAATTGGAATTATCCAAGGTGTCCTTCTAAATTTTCAAAAACTCTTTTTATCCAAAGCAATGTTAACCATTATAAGGCCACAAAGTCAAGTATTGTACTGAAACCCATCCAGCTTTACCTGTCGATGTTATCCCCAACACCCACATGCCGTCGTCAGTTTCATAGTCAGCTGTGATATAATCCCGGTTCCCAAAGTAAAGCAACCCGACTATTGTTGATGTAGTAGTTGGTTCTGCTCTCACTCTTACGCCGTCTGTTACAACATAAAATGTTGTTCTTTCAATTTTATGATATGGGACTGAAGTCAAAGTACTTTGTACAATACTGGTATTATCCAATCCTGCCGCAAATACAACTCCTTGTCCCAGTATCAAGGATAGACTTACAATACCCGCAATTAAAGTTTTAAATACTTTCCTTTTCAACATTTTAATTCCCTCCATTTTTGTTATTTATAAATATTTTACCATATAATGTAATTATTGTAAATTATATGGTAAAATACTAATTAACCTTTTAAATAAATAGACTTAATAAAACTTGTGTACTTGTCTGAAATGTCTAATTCATATTCTTCAATAAAAACCGTATTTAGGTCATTACCTGATAATCCTGAGTTTTCGTATATAAAATTCAACATTCACTCCATAACTCATTTTGCGAAGTAATTTGTGCAACAAAAAACCGCATTTCATTTAACTGAATATGCGGTAAAAATTGTCTAATGCTTATATATATTAATTGTATTTTACACTAGATTGACCTCTCTAAATATTTAATTGCTCCATCACAAAAGGCATCATAACGACTCTTATTAGCTGAATCATCATCTTCTTTCCAAATATCAAATATGTATTCTTTTTTTGAATAAAGTATTTCACAAAAATCTCTAGCACTAAGTGTACTGTTCTCTAAAATATCTGTATAATTCATTATACGTTGATCTAAAATTTTATTCCATTTATCTTTGGAATTTATACTACTTATATGATATATCATGTCAGTACATACGCCATCATTTCCTATGTATTTGCAAGGACCACAAATATCATCTTCAAACAAGGTTAACTTAATAATTACTTGATTGTTATTGATAATTTCATTAGCAACACTATAAAAATCATGGTTATATGCTTCATCTTTAACAAATCTCTCAATTCCCTTTCCGTAAAGCTTAATAATATCCAAGAAATGATGAGGCTTAATTGTTATCATAAATACTTCCTCCGATTTTATTTTTAACATAACTAAATACTACTTCCATAATTAATATAAGTCAATATTTGGGACTACCTCACTATTCAGTTTTCAAAGATCAACTTTACATCGTGATAGACTGAATGTGCGGTAGCAGGTTAATATATTTTATATGAACACTACAAGCAAATTAATATAGAATGTACTCACTTTCTCGTTAAAGGAATACTTCTATATTCCTTTTTAACAAACTCCAAGAAAGAATCAGTCGACCCTTTAGTAAACCCTTTTTTATCTAGCCGAATACCTATACCCTTTTGAAATAATAAAATTAAATAATCACTATCATCTATCAATCCCATAATTTGACTCCACTGATATTCTGTTTTTGTATTTCCATCATTTACTATAATGCAATTTGTAAATTGAATTACTCGTTCCCATTCTTCTTTCCCCTGTGTGATTGCAATAACTGAAAATTGTTTTGTTAACAATATCTTATATCTAAAGAATGCCCTATATCCACTAAAAGCTGATAGTAACAAAAAAAATGCAGAAAATAATTTGGCATTGACTACCAAGGAGAAAATAAACATAAAAAATGTACAAACCATAATTCCTATCCAAATATTTATCATCATATTCTTTTTAATAGGATGCTTCGCCCACTCCATTAACCGCTTTTTTGACATCATATAACGGTTTTCAAACAGCAATTCCATATCAAATCTCCTTTATATATTAAAACTAATAAACTTAAATAATAAATACAATATATATGAAATTTACATGTTTTTCAACGTAAACATATTGCCCAATAGCACAGCAAATTGTCGCATCACCAGCCCATCAAGTAAACAGTATCTCCCTTGCTTGCTATGTATGTCATTTGTATCACCTTCTTTATTAAATATGTCTCAATATATCTACTTACTTAATTCTCTTGATCATATTCATTCAATAATTCCTCGTTCAAGAGTTGATATTTCACATGCTGCAAGTACAACATCATTAGATTGGGAAAGGAGCTTATATTTTTTCAGTCCTTCTATTTCCCCTTCCCATACACCTCGTCCTCCCATCTAAGCTTTTTATAATCTCCAAAATGTCATTAACCATATCCCGGACAAACGAATTCATGTATGATATCGTTCCAGTTTGACAATTTATATCACAAAGATCTCTACCTTTTGTCACACATATTTTCTCAATGTCCCAATTGTCTGGTTGGCCGCTTAGGTTCACCGGTGTTGCACGATAGTTATTACCTCTTAATTCTCGGATCAGCTTATCAGCAACCTTGTACGAAATGCTCTTATTATCTTTCATGCCTTTTTCTCCTCGATATACAGATATTAAATAAACCGCCATTTAAGCGGTTTACAATACTTTATTTATTATTAGAAAAACATGAATACGGGCGGGCCCGACGGTGAACTTGCCGCTTCTCTTCGTTATCTTAATCAAAGGTACACAATGCCTTACAAAGAGACCAAGGGAGTTTTAACCGATATAGGTATATCGGTATGGAAATTGCTCACCTTATAATAGGGTACTAAGTAAAATTATTCGACTATATTAAAAGAAATTTTGTATTGCTCCAATTTACCTGTAGCTTCATATTGAAGTTTGATCGGGTCCGGCAGACATTTCAGATATATGTACAATATGTGATCCGGATATACTACAATCCTAGAAGTAATTTCTTTATAGATTGTCTCGCTGGATTCTATATCCTTGAATTCAAGTATTCTATCAATTTCTTGAAGATATACTTCTATCTCCTTTACCTGCTTATCTTTTATTAATTCTATGTCAAAAATGTTATTGAGCTGATTTTGGATATTTGTTAAATCGTTTTCACACTCTACCATTGCCCTATCATAGTCGGCTTCTTTCATTTTCTCATTAGCAAGTAGCCTGATTAGATTTGTTTTTTCAATTAATAACTTATCTTTTTCTTTTTCCAGTTTCGTCTTGCGTTTATTATCCGAAGATATATCTCTGACTAGTTTAATTTCTTGAAGTATTTCACTTTTTAGATTTTCTTTATTTACTATAATGAAATTAAATAAATAACTGATTGCTGCTTGTAGAACCTTATCATTTACTGATTCACTGTTGCATCCCACCTCGACCAGTTTGCTTCCGACAATAACATTCTTTCTTGTACCATGTTGAGCTAGCTTAAAACAGCGCCAGGCTTTATACTTCTTACCATTTTTCAAGCTCTTAGACCTGCTTACAAACTTATCTCCACATACCCCACAATATATCTTCCCGCTGCACCAATAACGATTTGAATGTTTTGACTTTGCATCATCGGATGGTGATCTTCTTAAAAGCTCTTTTTGAACTGCCTCCCACGTTTCTCTGTCGATAATTGGCTTGTGATGATTCTTGAGCAATATCATATCTTCTTCGCCACGGTTATACTTTTTTGCATGAGTTAACGGATCAACTGTAAATGTTTTTTTCTGTAATAGGTCCCCGCAGTATTTTTCATTTCTCAAAACTCTTAAAATTACAGTGTTACTCCACTCATTCTTATATCTTGCATTTCCATCAGGATCTTTTGGCCCATACCCCAGCTCACGCAGTTTTCTTGCTATTACATGGGTTCCATCACCTTCTAGAAATAATTGATATATAGTTTTTACCTGATCAATATCTTCTGGGTTTATTACTAATTTCCCATCCTTTACATTATAGCCCAGCATATTTCGACCGAAAACAACTCCAGCTTTCATCCTCTGAGTTTGTCCCCACTTTACCCTTCGTGATGTTCTCTCACTTTCTCTTTGAGCCTGGTGTGCAATGGATACGAGTTCTTCCATATCCCTGTCATTCTCTGTGTTTAAGTCATCTTCAACAAAAAATATATAAATCCCCATACTCCTTAGGTTTTTAGCTATCGTAAGAGTATCAATGAGATTTCTGCTGAATCTCGATACTTCTTTTGTTACTATTAAATCAATTTGTTTTGATTCAGCTAAGGCTATCATTTCATTAAAGCCATCTCTTTTTTTTCGGGAAGTGCCTGAGATACCTTCATCGTAAAATATTTTAACCAAAGTCCAATTTTTTCGCCTGGCTATCATATCACTAAAGTAGAAATTCTGGTTTTTTAGTGAATCAATGCTGCCATCATCATCGGAAGATACCCTGCAATATGCCGCCACACGTAATATTCTGTCAAATATACTAATTCTCTCTTTTTTAGGAATAATATAAATCTCATTATTCATAGATACCCTCATACTGTTTTGTTTAATAATAAAATAATGCCTACAATTTACTTAGTAGGCTTATATAAAACAAATTACTTATTTATTGATTTCAATATTTTTTCAAGCTGTTCCGAGGTTAACAGTTTTCCTCTGTATAATTGTTTGCAAATGCCTGACTTGAACAATTTAATGAATTTTTCATTTTCAGCATCATTGAGTTCAATTTTATTGTCTATAATAGTCATACAATCAACCCCTCAATACATATTATTCAAGGATTTAAAAAATGCTATTATTTTACTACTTAACAACACACTAACTAATTCTAATTTTTAACATGTATTTTATTTCATGCTATTTTTTTATAAAACAAAAAAGCATTGGAGAAATACATTCAGATTTAAAACTTAAAGATGCCATTGATAAAAAGTAAAGGCGAAATGTCTTCTCACTTGACGCCAAACCTATCAAACTACAAATAAAAGCATACCTAAAAGCCGGAGGATGTATCTGGTTTATCCTAATTTCTGAAACGTTCAGTGAGAAATTTCTTTAAATATATAACAGTTATAAGCTATATATCATTTAATTATATATTTTTATATAAAAATCCCCTTTGATTATGATTGTAATTCTCAAAGGGGATATATTGAATATATTTTTATCTATTATATAAAGAAACTTTTATTGTTTCCTGGAGAGTTTTTCCACTAAGCACACTTGAAAATAATGAGTATTTCTCTCTGGTATGCAAAGGAATTCGTTTTTTATTGATGAATAGTTAATCATATCCCTTAATTTTAGCAGCCAGTGCTTTAATATTAACTTCAATCTTTGAAATTATCTTCATAAACTCTTCATCACTTTTACCACTTGGATCATCAAGACCCCAATCATATCTTTCCTTGCATGGTAAATATGGACAATTCACATTGCACCCCATAGTAATCACAATATCAACACCAGGAATTTCATCAAGTAATTTTGAATGTTGTGTTGTTTCCATATCGATATTGTAAAGCTTTTTAATCAGCCTTACTGCATCCTGGTTTATTTGAGGTTTTGTTTCTGTTCCGGCTGAATAACTTTCAATTACATCTGAAGCTAAATGCTTACCAAGAGCTTCAGCTATTTGTGAACGACATGAGTTATGAACACAAATAAATGCTACTTTTAATTTTTCTGCCATATATAACCCTCTCTATCTAATGTGTTTAGGTAGTCCGTTTTCACTGAAATACTTACGTTTAAGTAGTAATGACGTATTTACCAGAGCGATCATAACAGGCACCTCAACCAATGGACCTATTACAGCAGTGAAGGCAACATCCGAAGATATGCCGAATACGGCGACCGCAACTGCAATAGCCAGTTCAAAGTTATTGCTTGCTGCCGTAAAAGCCAGGGTAACTGTTTGATCATATTTATAGCCATTCCTATATGACAGATAGAAGCTTAGTAAAAACATGACTGCAAAATATATAAGTAGCGGGATTGCTATTCTGATAACATCTGCAGGGTTTTCAATAATTTGCTCCCCTTTGGTGACAAACATAATTACAATTGTGTATAGTAACGCAACTAAAGCTAATGGCGAAATCATAGGTATAAAGTTTTTTTCATACCAATCTTTTGTTTTAAGTTTAATTAATCCGAATCTGGTGATAAAACCTGCTGTGAAAGGAATACCTAAATATACCAGAACACTTTTTGCTACATCCAGCATTGAAACATCTATTGTGTGACCTCCCCAGGAAAGACCAAGCCATTTGGGAATAAGTGTTGCAAATAAAAAAATATATATTGAGTAAAAGAGTATCTGAAATATAGAGTTAAGTGCTACAAGAGCAGCACAATATTCATTATCTCCCTTAGCCAGGGTATTCCAAACAATAACCATTGCAATGCATCGTGCCAATCCGATTATTATTAGTCCGGTAGCAAACCCAGGTTTATCGCTGAGAAACAACAATGCTAAAACAAACATTAGTATTGGTCCTATAATCCAGTTCTGAACCAAAGATAAGGAAAAAACCTTTTTGTTTTGAGCCACCTTACTCAATTCTTCATATTTTATCTTTGCCAGCGGGGGATACATCATTATTATAAGGCCTATTGCAATAGGCCATGATATTGATCCCGTACTGAAATTTCCTAATGTTTTTGAAAGTTCTGGGAAAATATATCCACCAAGGACACCAATTAACATCGCCAAGAATATCCAAAGAGTTAAAAATCTATCTAAAAATGATAATCCGGCTCTCTTTTCAACTTGCATCATTACCCCTCCAATATATATTTTCAGCAACATCCACCGCTATCAGATGAACAATCGCAGCTTGGTTCCCTTCCTGTAAGCCAGCCTTTAATAATTGCAGTTGCACAGCCAACACCTGGCTTCACTTCCAAAGCCTTAAATGGACAATTCTTTGCACAAGCACCGCATTCCATACAACTATCTTTATCAATAATTTGTGTTTTGCTGTTTTGAAGGCTAAAAACCTGATGAGGACAAACCTCAATACACCTGCCGCAGCCGGTGCATTTCTCAAGATCAATGTTCAATGTTGCAACATTTTTTAAATACCTATGTTTCATAGTGCACCTCCGTTATAATTTAATAAAGCTGCCAACAAGCAATAAGACAGCTCCGATGCCGATGGTTACAATGGTTGGAGGAATGGCTTTTCTCATTTCTTTTAATACTCCTGAAAATGAAGTATATGTTGATGAGCCTGTAAAATTCATTGCATAGAAAGCAGATATTGACGGTAATACAAGTAAATACCCCAGCTCTTTGAGAACTCCAAAGGAAGGTGATATAATTCCGCCATTCAATGAAATTACAGCTAAAGTCCATAAAAACCCCATCAGCCAACCTTTCCAGGAAAAAGCTCTTCCTGGAATCCAGGGGAGCAGCACCGGAGTGATGACACATCCTGCTATCAAAGCTCCTGCATAGGCATAAAAATCAATAATTCCAAAAGGATTAACCGTTAAAAGGTTTAATAAAAAAAGTATTCCAAGTATCATAAGTGAAGTCTTGAATGTTCCGACTAACTCCATTGGAGTCAGAATCAGACGATCCATAAGATTGAATTTTATTCTACGCATTTCGTCGGTAGCTTTCATTCCAGAATTGATAAATTCTTTAACATCTTTTGCTCTAACAGGACCATACTTTATTTTGAAATCAGTATTTTTTGTTACTTCATGAGCACTTACTCCAGGTGCACCTAATTGAGGTAAAATTAATGTCCTGTGTGATACTATTGTTGATAGTTTAGTCTTATTAATACGGTTAATAAGTTCTTTTGTGCCAAAAGTTCCTTTCCCTGCAGCACACCAAACGTTAATTCCTTTTGTATCAAGTACCAAAATCCAAGCATTAAGACCCGTCAGCTCCTTACGGAGTGCATCAAAGGTTAACTTGTAATTTGCAGTTACAAGAACGTGGGATTCTTTGTCAGGTGTTCCTACTGCATAAATACCGGGATTTATTTTATAATTCATTCTATTTATACCCCAGCGAACCTTCCATATGCCTATAGTATCATGTAAAACTAATTTTGTAGAAACTTGAGGTACTATACCGGCATCTGTTTTTATTTCATCAGTTACCCAATAGTCCTTTTTATTATACTCTGTAATAATTTGTGATGAACATACTTCACTGCTGCAACTGCAAGAGCTTTGATTAATAGCTGCTAATAAACCTGTCTTGCTATAATTTATTGATCCAGGCTTGATTTTTACAACCTTCACCTTCTTATCACTGGTACTATTGTCACAACAACTTTTATTTTCCAAAATCCCTCACCTCCGGTTATTCACAGTTGCAACAACCTACATTTTCACAACAAACGGTTGTTAATTTATTGAGAAGCTCTTTAGCTGCCTGTGTTCCTGTCGTTGAAATTGAATAGTAAGTCCACTTCCCCTCATTTCTTGCTTCCACAATTCCGCTTTGCACTAGGATCTTCATATGGTGCGATAGAGTTGATTGCCCAATATTTAGTTGTTCAAGAAGAATGCAGGCACACTTTTCTCCACTCTGCAAAAGTTCTAAAATCTGTAGTCTATTTTCATCACAAAAGGCCTTAAAAACCTTTGCATTTTTCTCATGGTTGTTCACTATATCACCTCAAATCTAAAATATTCGATATGATATAATTCTATACCTCAAATCTAAAAACGTCAATATTAAAATCAACTTTTAAGAATCGGTAGATCTGTTAAAAATAACTATCGTAATATAAAACTGTTCTGTCATACAATTATTGCAGGAGGTGTTGATTGCGATTGCAGGCGCATCGCCTGTAAGGCTTACGTCTGTTTATGGATATGCAAATATTATGGGCTTCCGCTGGTCGGTGAGTATACTGCCGTGGCCGTATATTAAACAAGAAATGAAATAATGTCGTGATTAAACCTCTTATCAGTAAAGATATTTCGATGCTCGCACTCTGAATACATGATTAAACGTGAAGTTGGGATTAACTTCGCAGTGTGTTCCACAAATGCATGAGGATATACAACATCACGATCTCCGCCAATTACAAGCGTTGGGGCTTTTACTCGGCTGAGGCCATCTTAGATATTGTGGTTGTCTTCAGCAATAAGTGTTTGGAGCATATCAGAGGGATCGCCAGATTCCTAACGGTTCTGTAAGCCACATCAACCATACTGAAGCAAGCTGACCCAAATTAGAGCTGGCAAGAACCGGTGCTAATGCTCTTGTACCTTTCCTATATTGACCCGCTTGCCAATCCCTTCCTTCTCTTTCACTCAACCACCAGGAGGGAAACAGTTAAATCCTGCTGTTTCCCTCCCGTGCAATTTTAAGAATTTTTTTCAGTCCAGGTAACAAAAGCAGCTAAAAATCCATTCAAAAATTCTTTGGTAGCTTCGTTGCTTAATTCTCCGTTTTCATCAATCAATGTGTGGTAAGCCCCAATATACGCTTCGGGTTGAGCAAGGGTTATAACATTGAGAAAAGCCAGTACCTGTCTCAAATGATGATTTGCGCCAAAACCGCCAATTCCTCCGGGAGACTGGCTAATCACAGCACCCGGTTTGCCGTTCCAAACATTTGCGCCATAAGGTCGTGAGCCTATATCAAGAGCATTTTTCAGCGCTGCAGGAATAGATCGGTTGTGCTCCGGCGTAATGAACAACACGCCGTCTAAAGCCTTCACTTCATTGCGAAATGCTGTGTATTCTTTCAAATCTTCGCCATCATAATCCTGGTTATATAGAGGAAGTCCTCCAATATCGATGGTTTTAAACACATAGCCTTCCGGTTCGTGATTTTTGACATAGTTTGCAATGCTTCCTGAAAAAGAGTTCTTTCTTAAACTGCCTGTAATAATTCCAATTGTCTTACTCATAAAAATGCACCTCCATTAAAATTTTATTTTAATATTAATAATTACATACCGTAAATCTTGTACAGATAAACTGCGGATTTTCTATTTCATTTAAAATGGCAACCGCCATGGTTCCACTTGTTACAACAGATTCGCCCCTGGAGGAGGTTAGCAAATGATCCTTTCCCAAAACGGGAACCGTTGCTTCTCCTGCAACAAATTCAGCCGAAGGGGATACTCCTACCCAGTTTACATTTTCAATGCTCCGCAAAAAATTAAGTGTTTTATTGGCTTCTACGGGAATGGAGATCCAGGACGCAACGTCAGGTACTGTCTTCAAGGTGTCCAGAAACAGCTTGTCGTTTTCATCCAGCAAGCTGGCTGCGCCGAGAATAAAGAATAGCCTGGGGCGTTTTGTTTCCCGGAAAAAACCTGCAAGCTTTGCAGCCAGATCCAGATGTAAATATGCTTTAGCCGGAACTGTTGCAAAAGCGTTTACAATGACATCAAAACCTTCAAAATCAGATTTTGTTAAATCAAATACATCTTTTTCGATTACTTTTACACCGTTTCCCAACAAGGAGACGGCCTTATCCTTATGCCGGACGATTGCAGTGACCTCGTGTCCGCGTGACACACTTTCTTTGTAGAGCGCTGTGCCGGCCATACCGGTTGCACCTATAATTGCAATTTTCATATTACAC
This sequence comes from Bacillota bacterium, assembly GCA_023392075.1. Taxonomy (GTDB): domain Bacteria; phylum Bacillota; class Clostridia; order Acetivibrionales; family DSM-1351; genus Ruminiclostridium. The sequence continues at coordinate 29,633 of JAEVZU010000037.1, forward strand.
CTCCTGATAAATTTAAATAAATTCTTTTGTAATGTCAGCCAAAGTAATGGCGGACAACTTCTCTTCTGTTGCAGTTTGTATATTGTCGTATAAGTGCTTCAATGTGCCTTCTATCTTTGCTCCCACGGGACAGCTGGGATTGGTGTTGCCATGAATGCTAAACAAATCAAGATGGTCTTCTACTGCAAGAAAGACATCCAGAAGCGAAATATCCTCTGCTTTCCTTGCAAGACCTGTCACACCAAGCTTTGTACTTGTTTTTATTAGCTTTGCCTTCTTTAAACGGCTCATCAAACGCCTGACAAGTGCGGGATTCGTATTAATGCTGGAAGCAATATACTCTGATGTGACAGGTTGTACCTCCATCAGTGCAATTACACTTAATATATGAATACTTACCGATAATTTTGTTGAATACATGAGCGTCTCCTTTTGTAACTATTATAGTTACAAATACATTTTCTGTCAAGTGCGTAATTTTATTTTTAACAAATAGCCGGAGGACTATTTCTTACATAGTATCAATTATGCTGTCCAACAAAATGGTAACCCATGTGCTTTTCTATTACTTTTATCCTATAATTCAGCTATTTTTCTTCTGCAACAGGATTATGGATTCCACGTGTGTAATGCTGTGATTCGGATTCCTGCAAGGCACAGTTTGTTGTCTAATACAACACAATCTGTTTGTCATCTATGTATATAAATAGCTTGTCATAGACAAGGAACCCATCATGCAACTATTGTTATATATCGATATATTATCCTCTTTATCGACGGCGCCAAGTATATATAAGATTGGGTTAAAATGATCCGGCGTAGGTACGGCTAATTTTGCTGTTTCTCCCAAACTTAGATAATTAATGACATTCTCATGATTTCTATTTTCAATATTTTCTTTAATAAAATCATCAAACTTATATGCCCAATCAAAACCTTTGTCCTTTATTTCCCAATCAACCATTCGCAGGTTATGAACAATATTTCCGGTGCCAAACAAAAGAACGCCTCGATGCCTTAAAGATTTTAACTCCTTGCCTATCTGATAATGAACCTCCGGCGGCGCGGAAGCATCTATACTAATCTGAAAAACGGGGATATCCCTTTCGGGGTACATATGGACCAGAACAGACCAGGTTCCGTGGTCAATACCCCAGGAATTATCGAATACACTTTGTTTGCTGATTAAACTTTTTGCATTCCCTGCAAGTTCCGGATTGCCGGGAGCATTATATAGAATCTCATATAACTCTTTGGGAAATCCGTACATATCATAAATAGTTTTTGGTTTTTCCTCATTCATAATCTTTGTGCCTTTTGTATACCAATGAGCTGAGATTGATACTATTGACTCCGGTTTAGGTATTTTCTCCGCCATTTCTCTCCAGCCCCTCGTATAGCGGTTATCTTCTATTGCATTCATAGGCGAACCATGGCCTACGAACATCATCGGCATTTTAAACATATTTACAACTCCTTTTCATTTTATATAATACTCTCCATCTTTTAATTTACCCTTTTGACAAAATGCAACAAACTTTAAAATGTTTTAATGGTCAAAAAAAGATGTCATACTCCTCTGGAATCCCCTTGGCCGGAAAGTATCTGATACCATTATACATTTAAAGGCGTCTAATTCGACGCCTTTAAATTATTTTTTGTTCTTTGTCTCTTCAATATAATTTTCCGGTATCTACGCAGTAAATGTAAATTTTCAATCTCTACTTCATTTAAAAAACTTGCTTCATCTATAAGTTAAGTAAGCCTCTTATCTTTGTTTTCGGGGTCTTCGGTCTTGAAATAGGTCTTTATACAGGCCATCGATGTAATCACGGTAGCCAAATCTGCGCCATTTACAAAGGCATCATAAATAGATTTTGAATAAAAGTGCACCGTTCAGAGAAGCTTACTCCACTAAGCAACAGTTCCCATTTCCCTCCATAGAAGGTATATTCTTTTAAATTAAGAGCATTTCCCTTTAAGCCATAAAATAAAAGAAACATGAAAGAAATTAAACTCCTTCATGCCTCAGCTCATCCTAAATATGATATCTCAAAACCCGTTACAGCAGGACTACCGCCCCACAATGCCTTTAACAGTCAATAAAGATGCCGTTTGAACCTGATGGAGCCATGGCGGCAGGGTATTTTTTGTAAAAACATTTTATATTCTTATATAACATAATTCATTCAATCAAATAACCTTAAAAATTACTTCCTATTTCTCCTCAATCATAGCACGTAATTGTATGCAATAAAACCTTCCAAATATTTGTGCTTATTTGAAAAAATTATTCGTTACATTTATTAAATAATTTTTCAGTATAGGGCCAAATTCTAAAGACTCTCCTTAGCGAACTGCTCCGGCGTTATGAATACTGCGTCTTTGTTTTGCTTTGCATGTTCCTGCTGTTTGATGTCGTAGTCGAGACGCCACCAACCCTTCGCCAACGAAGGAGGTGTTTCCACTGATTCAAAACCAATGTCCCGGTCCAGCAGCTCCTCCGGATTTTCATGGTGTGCCGCCATCTCCTGCCGGATTTCAGCTTTAGTGAGCTGCCTCGCAGGTACTCTCTGACCGATGTTGCCCAGACAGTACCGACATGCCTCGAGAGGTGTGGATTCATCAATGTAGCGCCTCAGATCGGCCGCAAGGTCCCGGCTTTCAAAGAGATCCACATACTCCCCCGGCTCATTCACATTTCGCCCGGCGAGACTCATCCTCTTCGAGAGAGAATTACTGCGGGAGCAGCGGTAATACTTTCCCTCGTAAACGGTATGGCAGTTTACGGCAGAAAAGCAGGAGCGAAATACCGCATCCACGGCCTGGTCGTTTTCAATCCGGTCGTTAACCAGCATCTGCCGAAACCCTGTAACGCTATCGTAGATGATTTTCGTCCCATAGTCCCGGGCCCGTGCTTCCATCCTGGCGAGGTCGTACGGCAACCGGACACCCGGATAGAGGCTCACCACCAAGCAGTCCGTAAGATCGAGTATCTCATCTGAGATCTTGTTGAGGAGGAGGCCGTTTGTCAGGATCACGATACCGGTTGCCACATGACTTCTGCGCGCAATATGAAGGATTTGGGCCAGCTCCGCATGCTGCAGTGGCTCGCCGCCGGCAAACCGGATCTCATCAGCATGGAAGACCGACGCCAAACGCTCGACATCCTTTTCAAACCGGGACACGGACAGAAACTTCTTTTGCATCCAGGGGGATGCGTGATCACAATGCGCGCACTTCAAGTTACAGTGCGCGGTTACTTCGAAACTGACGCTGGAATGTTCAATTCGGGTCATTTTCATTTTACCTCCCTACATATTCATTCTACCTCGGCACACACTGTTTATACAGGAGCGGCCGGCAGTTATATCTTCGGTTCAGAGTCCTTGCTGCCCGACCAGCGGATCCGGGCCGCAAAAAGAGAGACAAGACCGGCCGACAAAGCAACGAAGCCCATTCCCCAAACCAGACTGCCGGCATTTGAAATTAATCCAATCACCGGCGGACCTGCCAGGAGACCGGTCTCTCCCATTGATGCAACCAATGTCAATGTGTCCGGACCTTTTTTTGCGGCCGCTACATAGATACAGGGAGTCACGGCCGCCATACCCAATCCGACACACGCAAACCCAATCAAAGCGGGAACTACTCCTCCCAGCAGAAGGGCAAAAGCCAGCCCAAAACCGGCCAGCACGCCGCCCCACATAACGACACGCCCATCACCCCAGCGTGTGCGCCAGCCGTCTGCGAACAGGCGGGCCAGCACCATCATGATTGACACTATTGCTATACCCATAGGCGCTACTTTATCCGACGCCCCGGCATTTTCCACCAGGTACAGGGCCGACCAGTCATTCATGGAGCCTTCTGTAATAGTGCCGAAAAACAAAGCGAAGCCGATACATAATGTAAGCCGGGATGGCAGTCTAAACCGTGAACTTTCTTCCTTGGAAGCCTTCATATCTTCACTGAGCAGTCCCCCCCGCGTAAAGATCATGAGCAAAAGCAAGACGACGAACGTTCCGATGAAATGGGTCGAAAGATTGGCTGTGAAGTGCATGACGCCTGACGAAAACACAGCCGCGAACAGGGACCCGAAGCTGAAGGTTGCATGCAGCTTCGACATGGTGTTCTGCCGGGATTTCACTTCAAGCGCAGCCCCCTGAGCATTCATCGCCGCGTTCAATAATGCACATGCGACTCCGTCACAGAACATAGCGGAAATCGCTATGGGATAGTTTGGTACCCAGGCCAGCACGGGCAGAAACACACCTAGCAGGACAGCCGACAAATAAATAACCCGGCAAGAGCCCAGTCTGTTCATCATCATTGCCACAAGAGGGAAGGACAGCGCCGCACCTAAACCGCAAGCGAGAAGGAGTATGCCAACTTGCACCGCATCCAGGCCCAGATGTTCCTTAATGGCCGGAAGACGTGATCCCCACGTGGCATATTGGAAACCCAGGAAGAAAAACAGCGCACCAATAGCGACCTGAGACTTGAACCATTGACTGTGAGATCCGAGCATATTAACCTCCTAAGCCATGCTATGGCTTTGAGCCGCATTGCGGCCACAAAATGTAATGAAAACCTATATCCTTTATCGCAATGTGGCGAATAAAGGAGGTTAATTACAATACGCTTGCAACTTCCTTC
>JAEVZU010000122.1 GCA_023392075.1 Bacillota bacterium
GCGTCGCGCATATTGTGGGTGACCATTAGGGCTGTGAGTTTATCATCCTCAATAAATTTGTCACTGAGCTGGAGCACCTTTTCAGCGGTTTTGGGGTCAAGGGCCGCCGTATGCTCATCCAGTAGCAACAATCTGGGCTTTTTCAGCGTGGCCATTAATAGAGTCAGCGCTTGCCGCTGTCCTCCCGAGAGCAGTCCCACTTTCGCATCCAGCCGGTTTTCCAGCCCCAGTTCCAAATGGCTGAGCAGTTCCTTATACAGTGTTCTTTCCTTGTTTTTGATCCCCCATCTCAGACCCCGGGGCTGCCCCCTGCGGTATGCAAGAGTTTTATAGTTTATATTTCGAATATTGCTAAGTTATTTCTAATCGTATTTTTGAAGTCATTTTTTTTAGAATAACTAATAGGTATTTCATCTTCATGATAATTATTTAATATAATAGTGTGATTTTTAATTACTTTAATATATCTTATATTTACGATAAAAGAACAATGAGATCTAAAAAATTGAGTATTAAGTAGGTTATTTTCTTCTAAAAAAGTACTAAGTCTATTCATACTGGTATTTAATATTTCAATTTTTTGTGATGTTTCTAAGTGTATTATTATTTTTTTTGTAGACTTTTCAAAATAAACTATTTTGTCAATTTCTAATATTATTAATTTATTATTAGAACACCTGAACGCTAAAATGTTATTTTCCATAACAACAACCTTTTATAGTATTTTTTACAATGTTACCACAATTTTTCCTATAACTCAATCGAACTTGAGTTATTTTGTGGTATTTTTTCCCAAAAACAATCAAATATTGCTAATATTTACATATATTAGTAATATTAATGCTATTATTATTAATAAAAAGAGAGGAGTTTTTCTTTATGAGAAACATGAAAAAAGTAGTATCGTTAGTATTAATTTTTATGATGGTATTAAGTATTAGTCTACCAGCCTCTGCTGCAACAAGTAGTTCTGGAGGTACTTGGGAAATATCAACTTATAGTACGAATGAATCTATTATAGATTTTCCGATAAAAGTTGTATATTTGCCTAAATCCCAAGTAGAAGCATTAGAAGATCTTCTAGTTGAAACTAATGGAGCTAAAGAATTCCTATTTGATGCAGGTGTCCAAACCTTAACAACATCAATAGCAAATACAATTAAAACTAAATTTGCCGTTAATATCCATCCTCTAGTAAAGTGGGGCTGGACTTGTTATCAGTTGGCTGAACTAATGATACAAGATCGTTTCAACAGCGAATTTTTGGACACTAAAAATAGAAGTTCAACAGGTGCTATTAAATATACTACATACAGGACTATTGATGGTGTAGATGTTTCTGAATTTGACGTCTGGGACGGTTACAATATGCCAGATATCATAGATTTTAGATATACTAATGGATGGGCTTATGGACATACTACTATAGGAGTATACAAAATGCCAACAATATAAAATAGAATGTTTAGAAATATTTTGTGGGTAAGCTAAGTTAATAGCAACTTCACTTAAAAATTTCCAGTTATCCTTAAAATGTGAAAATTTTAAAGATCAGCTGGAAATTTTTTATATAGGCATATTTCCCTTTTGGAGCTATTGCAAACCTTATTGGTAAAGATCGTAATACAATAACAAAGAAAGTAAAAAACACTCTTTTGAAAGAAAGTCTATATACAGTGGGTGAGCATATAATGCCTGCAAGCACCGTAGCAATTGCAAGGTTAAGTATATTTGTGGTCAGTCAATTGGAAGGAGACCTTCTAGTATACACTTTAAGTGTTTAACTATTTCAATGATTTCTGGCTTTAATATAAGGAAGGAGTACGCCCATGTCGTTTCAAATCTCCATATGTTTGTAATGGTTGTACGTAAGTCCATAAATGTATATCCAAGAAATTAGTATATGATGCTGAAAATGCACACCTGACTTTTTCAAAAATCATCTATTTCTACTGATAAAGCCACAAGTGGAGGCCTTCTTTTCATTGGTAAAAACGCGCAAAGTAGAATTAGCTTCACAATAATATACAGGTAAAGGCTTTACCTATTGCACCAATCTGGAAAAATATCTAAAAACATTCCTTATGAATGGTTACATACCTGACAACAATGCAACAGAATCGACAATATGCGGATTTTGCATAGGGAAACACAACTGGCATATGATAGATACAATGGGAGGAGTAAAATTCAGTGCCAGAATTTATAGGATTCCAGAAATGGTAAACGTTAACTATTTGAAGCCCTATGAGTATTCTAATACCTATTGGAAGAAATACCTCAGCATATGGAAGACAAAGAACATACATTTTCGGCCAAACTGCTTCCTGGTCATCTCAACAGTCAGAAAATACCGTAAGCAAACCCGACAGTAAATTCAGCCGCCAATATTGGCAACTTTTTGATGACTGTACATAGTTTAACACTCATTTTCAAACGAAGCAGAATTAGCTCGCTTAAATTCTATCATTTCTCTACTTACCAGAGAAGGTAATTTATTCATCAGCAAGTCATATACAGTGAAAAAATCATTTACAACCACATAGATGCCCGTATTCTGGATGTGCGCAATATTGAACTGCCCAAGAAGGTTAAGTTACAAAAAGCCGGAATTCAAAGTGTACAAGGGTTGCAGGATTGGTCGTAATTATGAAGCTTTTAAAAGTTTCATATACGATAATCCGGATATAGCAATTGTTCAAATGGACTCAGTCATTGGATCGAAAGGAGGAAAATGTTTGCTCACAGTACATTTCGTAGAAATCAGTTTAATGCTTGCCTTTCTTAGAGAATCTAATACCTCTCAATCAGTTATAGACATATTTAACGATCTAGATAAAAAGTTAGGGCGTGAGCTGTTTAAAAGCTTTTTCCTGTTATTCTGACTGATAACGGTAGTGAGTTTTCCAATCTAAAGGCTATCGAAAATGGAGCTGAACGGCACGGCATGCGTACACGTATCTATTATTGTGACGCTGGCTGTCCACACCAAAAAGGAGCTATTGAGGTGAATCACAGTTTGATTCGCAGGGTGCTTCCGAAAGGGACATGCTTTAATCATTTGACACACGAAGACATAACCCGAATGATGAACCATATCAATTCCTACAAAAGAAAAAAGCTGAACAATCGTAGCCCTTACGAAACGTTCAGCTTCTACCATGGAGAAGAGGTCTTGCAAAAACTTGGATGCGCAC
>JAEVZU010000220.1 GCA_023392075.1 Bacillota bacterium
TATGAGCCGGTTGCTCTAACCAACTGAGCTAAAGGCCCGTTGTGGCTCCTCAAGTAGGACTTGAACCTACGACCCTGCGGTTAACAGCCGCATGCTCTACCGACTGAGCTATTGAGGAATATTTAAACTTTTGATACAATCGGCTTAATGCCGCTTTATCATTGTGTTTCGGAGTGTTTTCTCTCGAGCACAAATAATATTATACTTACGAACCGCCACATGGTCAACATTAAAATACCCGTTTTTGAACTGTTTAGTAAGTTTATTACCCCTTTTCATTCATTTGTTTCACGATACTACGTGTTGCTAATAATTGCATATTTCAAAATTACAACAATATCAACCGGATTTTACAGTGAGAAAATAAGCAAAAGAAAGAAAAAGACCCGGCATCGAGTCTCTTATTTTTCTTTTTCAGGCTTATATCAATCCAAATAGTCCTTCAGCTTTTTACTTCTGCTTGGATGCCTTAATTTACGCAGTGCCTTTGCTTCAATCTGGCGAATACGTTCTCTTGTTACGTTAAATTCCTTACCAACCTCTTCAAGGGTTCTGGCACGCCCGTCATCAAGACCGAATCTCAGCCTGAGCACCTTTTCTTCGCGGGCTGTCAGAGTATCCAGAACATCAATAAGCTGCTCCTTGAGCAAAGTAAATGCTGCAGCTTCGGCAGGTGCCGGTGCATCATCATCAGGAATAAAGTCTCCAAGGTGACTGTCCTCTTCTTCACCAATAGGTGTTTCCAATGATACGGGCTCCTGTGATATCTTCATTATCTCGCGTACCTTGTCAACCGACATGCCTATTTCCTTTGCAATCTCATCAGGCTGCGGTTCTCTTCCCAATTCCTGAAGCAGTTGCCTTGATACTCTGATAAGTTTGTTTATAGTTTCAACCATATGAACAGGAATACGTATAGTTCTGGCCTGATCCGCAATGGCTCTGGTTATGGCCTGTCTTATCCACCAGGTAGCGTAAGTGCTAAACTTAAAGCCCCTTCTGTAATCAAACTTTTCAACAGCTTTAATCAAACCCAGATTACCTTCCTGTATTAAATCCAGAAACTGCATACCTCTGCCTACATATCTTTTTGCAATACTTACAACCAATCTCAGATTTGCTTCGGCAAGCCTTCGCTTAGCCTCTATATCGCCGTTTTCCATTCTGTGAGCAAGATCAATTTCTTCATCTGCTGTTAAAAGGGGTACTTTACCGATTTCCTTAAGATACATTCTTACAGGATCATCAATACTTATTCCTTCAGGTATGCTGATGTCCAGCTCTTCATCGGCCATCTGTATTTCTTCCATTTCGGCTTCAATATCGCCAATAACATCAATACCCATATTTTCAAGGGTTTCATATATCTTTTCTATATGTTCCGGTTCAAGCTCTATTTCCTCAAAAGCATCAATTATTTCCTTATAGGTGAGCATTCCCTTCGACTTGCCCTTATCAATCAAATCCTTAAGTATTGCTTTTCTGGTTTCCTGATTATGCTTCATAAGTTCCCCTCCCTTCATGGATAATTATAAACCTTTCTTCATTACAGCTATATTCAATACAATACTGCTTAATTCCCGATTTAATAACTCAACATCTCCTTCTGTCAGATCAGATCTCTTTTTTAATTCAATAATTTCATCTTTTCTTGCTTCCAAACCAATTAGGTTCATTCTTTTTAAAATATCCAAAGCTGCTTTTCTATTGTCCTCGAAAACACTCTGTGATTGTATTATATTTGCAAAACTTTCGGCTAGAGCTGGTGAAAGCTTATTTAATATCTCTCCGGTCAATACCCCGGACTTGTTTTCAATTTTCTCAATTGCAAAACTGAAGGCCTGTCTTATTTCACTTGACTTTATGTCCTCAAGCTTTATAGAATTCTTTACCTGAAAATATACATTATTTTCAAGACAGATTGCAGACAGCAGCATCAGTTCCAGCTTATTAAGTCTTTCTTGAGTTGTCTCAGCCTTTCGTTCCTTTTTGACACTGTTCTTTTTAATCAATCCAGTATCTTTTGTTTGCCTTATGCTGACTTTGTCCCTTCCACGCTGTCGTTTTGCCAGTTCGGAATAAATGGATTGCTCACTTACTCCAATTTCTTTGGACAACTTTGTTACATAAAGCTCCCTTTCTACATTATTGTCAATTTTGCCCAAGATAACCATAGCGTTATCAATAAACTTGACTTTTCCGTCATTTGTGGTGGTGTCGATTTTATTATCAAGAAGATCAAGTTTAAAATCCACCAGATTTCTGGCTTTGCTTACAAGTCTCCTGAATTCGTCAACACCGCGCGTTTTAATAAATTCATCCGGATCCTTTCCGGAAGGTATTGTCAAAACCTTGACATTACAGCCGATTTCATTGAGTAAATCCAAGCTTCTAAGTGCAGCGGCCTGTCCGGCATTGTCAGAATCAAATGATAATACTATTTCTTCCGTATATTTTTTAAGAAGCTTTCCTTGATTCTCGGTTAATGCCGTACCTAACGGTGCAACTGCATTTATTATTCCACTTTGATGTAAGGATATAACATCCATATAGCCTTCTGCTAAAATTATCTGTTTGGCACAAGCGTTTTTGGCAAAATTCATGGCATACAGATGCTTTCCCTTATGATAGACTTCCGTTTCAGGTGAATTCATATATTTGGGTTGTGATGAATCCATTACTCTTCCGCCAAAGGCTATTACATTTCCCCTTATGTCAAATATGGGAAACATGACCCTGCCCCGGAACCTGTCATAAATTTTTTTTGTCTCTTCCTTAAATATAACCAGTCCGCTGCTTATAATGGCTTTTTCACTGTGCCCGTTGCTCTTAAGGTGTCTGTGAAGTGAATCAAAGCTGTCAGCAGCATATCCCAGACCGAACTTTATAATAGTTTGTCTTTCAATCCTGCGATCCAGCAGGTATGCCAAAGGTGCTTTGTTTTTTTCGTTCATCAGATTGTTGTGAAAAAACCTTGCAGCCTCTATGTTTATTTCCAGAAGCTCCTTTTTCAGTCTGGCCTGTGCATCATCCTGAACACCAGTATTGGTCTCCGGAATTGATATTTTGGCTCTGTCGGCCAGTAATTTCAATGCTTCCGGGAAATCCAAATTTTCAATTCCCATAATGAAATGAATTACATTCCCGCCTTTACCGCAGCCAAAACAGTTAAATATTTGTTTTACAGGCTCAACCGAAAAAGACGCGGTTTTTTCATTGTGAAAAGGACATCTGCCAAAATAATTCTTTCCCTTTTTATCCAACTTAACATATTCGGAGATTACATCAACAATATCATTATTTACTCGAATTTCCTCAATTAGATCCTCAGGAAATAAATATGCCATTATGCACTACATTCCAATCTTGTTTGATAAACAATTAATTATTTATCAAATATTATAAACACATAAACTGCTATTTATTTGAAATAGCAAAATCATCTGCCAATTACTGTCAGGGCCAGCATTACTTGAATCATTGATAATATCCGATAGTAATTGACTTAATAATTGTTCGACATTATTATTAATATTCCTTCTTTTTTAATAAAAAAAGTATACCCAAAGTAATTTTCATTAACCTTTTGAGTATACTCCATTTAATCCTTTTGAATTCAATCTTTATTTAATTATTAAACTAAAATTATATTTATGCATGTATAATAGTACCGTTTGGACATTTTAAGAATGGGTTTATGCTATACAATCATATATAACATCCCTGGCACTTACAGGTGTAACTGAATTTTTATACATAAGATTTATCAGTTCCATAGTTTGATCTTTTGAGGGTAAAACATCATTTATAATAGCCGTCTCGGATTCTCCGCTGTCTTTAGTCATGTTAATTTGAATTCCATATGTGCAGGAATCATCAATTTCGCAGCATACTAAATAATAATCCAAATTAAGTTCTTTGCTTTGGTACTGTACCGATTCATTAATTTCTAGTTTCTTTGAGCAGATCAGTTCCATTTCATTACCTCCTCATTTATCTACATGTATCTATAGCGTAATTATAATATATTGCCTGACTCTACATCTACACAAAAGTTTTTTGCTAATTCGACTACTTCACATAAATTAATTCCAAAGTTTGTCATTCTGATGTCGAAGTATGCAATATTATCAATTATTTACATTGAACTTATCACCTATAGGTGATAATATTTTACGTGAGCCAGGTCATTTTTTCTTCAAGTTTTAATGATTCCTCAGAATATACTTAATATTTATATTTTAATTCTTTCAGTTCAGATCAGGGGGGTATTACATGGAAAGCAAGGAAAAAAACAAATCAAGAAGGTTAAACATTCTCAAACTTATTAATTCTGCAATTTGTGACATGGAGCAATTTCCGAAAAAGATGCTGAAGTACGCAACCCCGGCAACTTTAACAATATTGGCAGTAGCCACTGTCTTATTCGCAGCCAATAAAACAAGCAGCAATTTCAGCAGTGTATTCGAATTTACGACAACTACTCTTATTTCCAACAGTATCTTTGTTTTGGCGGAATTTATAATAGCCTCCTTGGTTATCGATATTCTTATTAAAAAAAGATCACAATAAATAATTTTCGACAATTTCTTCACCATAAAAATAAGAACCGCTGAAAAGATATTCTCCTTGAGCAGGTTCTTTTTGTTTAATTGTACCGAATTTTATATGTTGCGGAAAAAACAAAAAATTGGCTCACTAAATACCGGTGAGCCAATTTTCTTGTTTTAATATATTAAGCTTTAACAACTTTACGTTTCTTCTGGCTTTCCTTAAACATTACCCATAGCGGAGTTGTAATAAATATTGTAGAATAAGTTCCGCTTATGAGACCTATAATCATTGGGAAGCTGAATTCTTCAATTGAAGCAATACCGTTTATTTTTGCAAAAACATATACAGTAATTACTGCCATCAAAACAGTTATAGTTGTATTTATTGATCTGTTCAAAGTCTGAATAACACTTGTATTAACCAGCTCAGGGAAAGGTACTTTCCTAAGCAATCTGGTATTTTCTCTGATTCTGTCGTAAATAATAACAGTATCGTTCATCGAGAAACCGAAAATTGTGAGCAATGCTGCAATAAATGAGTCATTTACAGGAATTCTGAATATCAGGTATACAGTAATCATTACTCCTATATCATGCAATAGTCCCACAACACCAAATACACCGGCTGACAGTCCCGATACCAGTTTAAATCTCCACCAGATGTACAGTATAATAAGAACTGCTGCAATCAAAACGGCCTTTACACCGTTCTGACTAATCTCCTTACCAATGAAAGGTTCAACACTTTCTTCATTTACAACCGGATCCTTGGCTTTCAGGTTCAACTCTTTTACAACTGCATCTTCAACCTTTACTATTTCATCACTCGTGAGAGTTTCAGTACTTCCGATACTTATTTTTACAACATCAAAGCTGCTTTTTGAATCAACATCATATGCTGCAGTTTTTTGAACCATTGCTGACTTATCGACAGTATTTTCAACCAGTTCGGTTATTTTTGAGGTTATTTCCTGAACGTTGGTATCGGTAAAGGTGTCATCATTAGCTCTCATTTCAATTACAGTTCCGCCCTGGAACTGGATATCAAGCTCAAATCCCATAGTAAAATATGCAATTACTCCTGATATCATAATCAGTGCAGAAAGAATGAAGAAAATATATCTTTTACTATATAGATTTATATTAGGCATTTGCATTGCCCTCCTTCAACTTTTTCTTTATACCATAAAGCCAAGGATGCTTTGCTATATCCAGATCCGATACAGCCTTTAGCATAAGTCTTGTAGCTGTTACAGCTGTTGCAAAACTCAATACAACACCAATGATCAAAGTATATGCAAAACTCTGTATTGGGCCTGTACCGAATTTCCACAGAACCGCACCCGCAATAAGAGTGGTTACATTACCGTCAAGCACGGCAGTAAACGCTCTCTTGAAACCTACATCTATAGCAGCTCTGAGAGTCTTACCGCTTCTTAGTTCTTCCTTAATTCTTTCAAATATGACTACATTGGCGTCAACACCCATACCTATTGTAAGGATAAGACCTGCAATACCCGGCAGAGTAACTGTAATTCCTGTCCAGGATAATGCCAGCAGTTCAAGGATTGTATGAAGGAACAACGCAATACTTGCGATTAATCCGGGCAATCTATAGTAGAAGGTAATATATATACATATTAATATAAATGCAACAATAAGGGCCTCCACACTTACAGCAAGGGCATTTGAACCCAGCATCGGGCTTATATTCTGGACCTGCTTTGCTTCAAGCTTGAAAGGCAGAGCACCTGATTTTATAAGACCTGCCAATTCCTTGGCTTCAGCCTGCTGTTTTTCAATGTCAGTACCATTCAGGGTTATCCTTGCACTTCCTCCCGTAATAGCCTGTGAAACAACAGGAGCACTTATCTGTGTATTGTCCATATATATTGCTATGGGCTTATTTACAAGTCTTGCCGTAGCCTCAGCAAACTTTCTTGCACCCTCATCAGAAAGCTTAAGGCCTACTTCGAAGCCTGCGCCGTCCTGTTTAGGCTCTGCTGTTGCATCAACAATATCCGTACCCTGGAGTATAATTCTTTTTTTCTCATCTTCCTTTGAAACATCAGCCGGAATATATGTTCCGTCAGAGTTTATCTTGGTTTCATCCACTTCCTGGAAGGTCAATAATGCTGTTTTTCCGATCTCTTCAATTGATTTCTGAGGATCAAAGGCTTCACCTTTTTTATGTGGTATCTGTACCAGAACATAACCTTTTTGAGCGTCGGTAGTTAATACTCTGTCAAAAATATTTTTTGAATCAAGTCTTTTACCGATTGTAATCTTAGCTGCATCCAAATCTTTCTCGGAAGGTAATTTTCCGCTTTCAGTCACTGCATACAGCTTTGCATCAACTCCACCCTGAATATCAATACCCGTTCGAATGTCTCTGACTCCTGGTATATCAAATCCCAGAATAGAACCATTGGCTGCTATCCAGGTTAAAATTCCAGTGATAATTAATATCGAGAAAAATTTAACCGCGTTGTTTCCTCTCATTTGCTGAATTCCCCCTTAATTTTTATAATGAATCTTCAGTTTTTTCATCTGCAAAAATATTTATACAGACATTATTTGCGGCTAAGATTCATTCCACATACGCCATTATATAACTAAGAAAAATACTAGTCAACAAGTAAGTTCTCAATGTTCACTATAAATTTACAACTTTTTACTTATTTGTGAACAAAATCACTGCAAAATACAACAATTATAGAACATGCACTCTTGAAAAATATTATAGTTATAAAAACTAATAACTATTTGTAATATTTCAACAGATTGATATATTCATTGGCATTGAGCTTGATTTCTTCTATTTCCTGCTCCGATAAAACCCTCGTTACTACCGCAGGACTTCCGGCAATCAGGCTTCCATCAGGTATTTTCGTTCTGGGAGTAACTACACTTCCGGCTGCAACCAGACAATTATTGCCTATTACAGAATCATCAAGCACTATTGCGCCCATTCCGATCAGCGTATTGTTGCCTATGTGACAGCTGTGCAATATTGCTCCATGTCCTACTGTAACATGTGAACCAATCTTTACGTCCGCACCTTTTTTGCAATGCAGAATACAACCTTCCTGTATATTGGTGAAATCACCAACAACTATACTATCAATATCTCCTCTTAAAACTGCATTGTACCAGACAGTTGCACTTTCTCCCAGTACAACGTCACCGATAACGGTACTGTTTGGTGCAACAAATGCAGTTTCGTGAATCTTTGGTGTAATGTTGTTAAAATCTCTAATCACAATGTTTACCCCTTCTTATTCTTGAGTTTTTATCCAGATTGCACATTCAACTCTCTTTTTTTCAAGTTCACAACCTATCTTATACGGGACATTGATGTCATTATTAAACTGATATGCATTGGCAGCACAGCCGCCGCTGCAATAAAATTTTGCCCAGCATTCGGAACAATCCTTCTTTGTATAGACATTCGATTTTTGAAAATCCTTCTGGGAGCCCGTGTTAAACTCGCCCTGATGAATATTTCCCATCTTGAATTTCTCGTCACCGACAAACTGATGGCATGGGTACAGATCGCCCTCAGGAGTCACAGCCAGATACTCGTGGCCTGAACCACAGCCTCCAAGCCTCTTTATGACACAAGGTCCCTGCTTCAAATCTATCATGAAGTGAAAGAAATTAAAGCCTTTACCTTCTCTTCCCCTCTTTACATATTCAAATGCAAGTCGCTCATATTCTGAAAACAGCTTGTCCAAATCCTGTTCCCGTATATCATAGCCCGAATCTTTCGCAGCAACTACAGGCTCTACCGAGATTTGCTCAAAACCCTCATCTGCCAAATGAAGTACATCTTCCGCAAAATCAAGATTTTCTCTTGTAAAAGTACCTCTTACATAATAATTGTCCTGATTTCTCGATTCAGCCATATCCTTTATTTTGGGAAGAATACTGCTGTAAGTTCCGGAGCCGTCAATTCTCGGTCTCATTCTATCGTTGGTTTCACTTCGGCCGTCAATACTTAAGACTACATTATGCATATTTTTATTAATGAATTCCTTGTTACCTTCATTTAATAATAATGCATTGGTGGTGATTGTAAATCTGAAATTTTTTCCGGCTTCCTTCTCTCTGCTCCTGGCATATTCAACTATTTCCTTTACCACCTCAAAGTTCATGAGAGGCTCGCCTCCGAAAAAGTCAACTTCAAGATTCCGTCTGTTAGCTGATTTTTCAATAAGGAAATCAATGGCTTTTTTACCGGTCTCAGCATCCATCATTGTCCTGTGTCCGCCGAAGCTTCCAGTTGAAGCAAAGCAGTATTTGCAGCGTAAATTACAGTCATGGCATATATGCAAACACAAAGCCTTGACAACCGGCTTTCTCTCCCATTTACCAACAGCATCGGCATACGAATCCTCACTAAAGAGCAATCCCTGGGATTCCAGAGTTGAAACTTCATTATAAGCCTCCTGGATTTCCTCTTCACTGTATTTTGAACTCAAGGTCTCCAGTATCTGATCTCTGGATCTGGTCTTATACATATCGACAACATCACAGGCAGCAGCATCAAATACATGCACAGCTCCGCTGTTGATATCCAGGACTATGTTTGTGTCATACATTTTGTACTTGTGAATCATTGTCTCTCCATCCGCGTACCTGTGGTGAAAACGCACAGGCGCGCTTAAAAAATCAGTGAATAAAATGCTGGCGTTTTTAACGCGAAGAACAGCAATGTAAGCGTAAACGTAAACTTCGCGTTTGACCCATAAAAAAGTGAAAAGTGCTTTTTAAACACCTTTCACCTTTAATATTTAATATACAGATATAAACTTAAAGTACATTACTTCTTTTCACAGCTTTGGTTTGCAACAGTACATGATGTTTTGCAGGCCGACTGGCATGAAGTCTGACATTCGCCGCAGCCACCATGAGAAAGGCTGTCTTTTAAAGTAGCGCTGTTAATTGTCTTTATGTGTTTCATCTCTTTTAGTCCCTCCTATAAGTATTCTTAGCAGATTATAGCACATTTCAAAGGGTTTGAAAAGGCATAATTTGTAAAGCTATATAACCGTTAACCATATCTGTAGCAGCAAAATCAACGGAGATTTATTCCAAATATACCGCCAAGGCAACCTACAATGGCTCCTATCACAACAGTCAAAAGTACCTGGACATCTATGGCGAAATTCATGAAAACAATACTGCTTGCCAGATAAAGAATCGCTACATATAATACTCCGACTACACAACCGTTCATCCATCCCTTGCTCTTCACATTCCTGGTAGAATAGGCAGATGCTGTGAGAACACTTATAACGGTAGTAATAAGTACAGCAATGAAAGTATATTTTTCAGGAAAATCCGTATAAGTCAAAAATATAGCAAAGCCCAAAAAACATGGAAGTGTTATGAGAAATGATAATATTAATCCCTTTAATACTCTCGATAGATTTACATGTTCATCAAGCTGCTTCTTTAATCCTGGTATCTGTCCGGCCATATTGTACCTCCCAAAATAAAATATAATAATCCCTTCTTTTATATCTTATTTTTGGGGCAGGCTCCTTAGAACAAGCTGTAACTAATTTGTCTATAAATTTTATTAACCCTCTGCAGGTTTAACTACATCTTTAACAGCCCAGCGCTTAACAACGATTTTTGTCTTTTCCACACTGGATTCGATAGTGATTTCATCATCCTTAATATTTACTATCTTTCCGTAGATTCCGCCAATTGAGGTAACAGTCCATCCTACCTGTAAGGAATTAAGCAGTTCCTTTGTCTTTTTTTCTTTTCTCTTTTGCGGGAGAATAAGCATAACATACATAAGTCCGAATACTAATGCCATAGGCAGTACAAATCCGACCAGTATTTGTTCCATAAGTTAAAAACCTCCGTAAAAATTATTTATTTAACACAGTTTTACTGTATTAACCAGAATTTAATTTTTTGAGTAGCCATACTTATAGTAGAATTCATCTCTGAAACTACCCAGTCTATCATCAATTATAGCTTGTCTTACCTGTTTCATCAAGTTAATTAAGAAATATAAGTTATGCCAGGTTGTCAATCTTATTCCCAATACCTCACCACATTTGATCAAATGTCTTATATACGCCCTTGAGTAATTGCGGCAAACATAGCAGTCACACCCCGGATCAAGTTTTGAGAAATCCCTGGCGTACTTTGCATCACGGATTATTACCCTGCCCTGACTTGTCATAACTGTTCCGTTACGTCCTATCCTGGTAGGCAGTACGCAGTCGAACATATCTATCCCTCTTATGGAGCCTTCTATCAGGTAATCCGGAGAACCGACTCCCATCAGGTACCTTGGCTTGTCGGCAGGCAGCAGCGGGGCTGTATAATCCAGTACTTCATACATGAGTCCTGCAGGTTCTCCCACACTCAGACCGCCTATGGCATAGCCGGGAAATTCAAGTTCATTCAGCTGTTTTGCACTTTCTATCCTCAAATCCTTGTACATTCCACCCTGTACTATGCCAAACAGGGATTGTTTTTCGGTATTTGCATGTGCATCCTTACATCTTTTTGCCCAGCGTGTGGTTCTTTCCATGGATTTCTTCACATAATCGTATTCTGCCGGATACGGAGCACACTCATCAAAAGCCATTATAATATCCGCACCGAGGTCATTCTCTATGTCCATTACCGACTCAGGAGTGAAGATGTGCTTTGAACCGTCCAGATGCGATCTGAAGGTTACCCCCTCTTCTGTGATCTTTCTCAAGCCGCTGAGGCTGAACACCTGGAATCCGCCGCTGTCGGTGAGTATTGCCCTGTCCCAGTTCATAAAGCCATGCAGGCCGCCCGCCTGCTTTACAATATCCTGACCAGGCCTGAGATAACAATGATAGGTATTGCTTAAAATTATTTTTGCATCTATTTCCTTCAATTCCTCAGGGGACATTCCCTTAACAGTAGCAAGTGTACCCACAGGCATAAACACCGGGGTGTCAAAGGAACCATGAGGCGTGTGTACCTTACCCAGTCTAGCGCCGGTCTGTTTACAGGTTTTTATTAATTCATAAGTCACTGCTGCCATATTTATAAACCTTCCATTCTTATTTTGTCGTAGTATTGCAAATTTAACTCATTAATTTTTCATTTTATAAACATTGCATCTCCGAAGCTGAAAAATCTGTAGCGCTCCCTGACTGCAGCAGCATAGGCGCCGAGGACATTTTCCCTCCCGGCAAGTGAGCTCACCAGCATTATGAGAGTCGATTGGGGCAAATGGAAGTTTGTTATGAGCCTGTCCACAATTTTAAACCTGTAACCGGGATATATGAAAATATCTGTCCAACCGTCGCAGGCTTTCAGTTCTCCGTCATTACTGCTGCCCACCGTTTCCAGTACCCTGCAGCTGGTAGTGCCTACTGCAACCACCTTCTTACCTGCTTTTTTAGCGAAATTTATTGTATCACAGGCCTCCTGTCCGATTGAATAGTACTCCGAGTGCATTTTATGCAGTGTAATGTCATCAACCTTTACAGGTCTGAAGGTACCTAACCCTACGTGAAGCATTACATAAGCAATTTTAACACCTTTATTCCTTAAGGTTTCCAGCAGTTCCCGGGTAAAATGCAGGCCGGCAGTAGGTGCCGCCGCCGATCCGTTATATTTCGCATAGACAGTCTGATATCTCTCAGAGTCCTCCAGCTTCTCGGTGATATACGGCGGCAGAGGCATTATTCCCACCTTGTCCAGTATCTCCTCAAAAACGCCTTCATATATAAACCTTACAAGCCTGTTTCCTTCTTCAAGTACTTCAAGTATTTCAGCTCTCAGCTCTCCGCTGCCGAATACAAACCTGGCACCGGGTTTTGCTTTTTTACCCGGTCTGAGTATAACCTCCCAGGTATCTCCGGCAACCCTCTTTAATAGTACAAACTCTATTTTCCCTCCGCTGCCTTCCTTTTGCCCAAGAAGCCTTGCAGGGATTACCCTGGTATTGTTTAAAACCAGGCAATCACCTTCGGTGAAATAATCTGCTACATCCTTAAATAATTTATGATCAATTTCACCTGATTCCCTGTCCAGCACCATTAATCTCGACATATCCCGACATTCCAACGGATGCTGAGCGATCAGCTCTTCAGGCAAATAGTAATCAAACTCCTGTAAATTCACAAAAATTCCTCCAACACCGACACAAATTCTTCTTATATTATTCTTACCCTATTGACAATGTATAACACGCCTCACACCGGCTATTTTGGCACTTTTCTTTGTCGTCGCCTTGCCTTGCGGCAAGGCAAAGGCGTGCAGTAAGGCTTTGTGCCTTGCAAGCGGCTTCAACGCAGCCGCAAGGCAAATTAACCACTTAAAAACGTATTGTACCTTGTCAATAGAGGGTATTATTATATGTAATAACAACTGTCTTAAAACCAGTATCAAATAAACAATAAATATCATACATTATAATTACTTATATTACAAATACTTATTGCCATATATATTGTTTTTTTGTATAATTTATGAGATATATTCCTGAAGTATGGAATTGTTATAAATGAGTCTATGAGAAAATACTGGGAGTTATTTCGTATTATTTTACCAGAAGAGTGAATAAAGAATAATTATTAAAGCCGGCTGACAGCCGGCTGCTTATTATGTTATTCCGCAGACTGTTTGGATGACTCCTGTCAAGTATATAAAATTACAAGTTATTATGGATGGAGGATGCAACACATGAAAGTAGCAAAATTTGGTGGAACTTCACTTGCCAACGCCGAACAGATAAAGAAGGTTTGTGATATTATCCTATCTGATAGTGACAGAAGAGTTATTGTAGTATCTGCTCCAGGCAAAAGAGACAAAGAGGATACAAAGGTTACGGATTTATTGATCGTGTGTGCCAATAAGCAGCTTGAAACCGGCAATTCAACCGCCGAACTGGAGGCTGTGGTACAAAGATTCAAGGATATAGCAGATGATCTCAAACTGGACGGCAGCATTGTCAATGAAATAAGAAAAGACCTCGAGGAAAGAGTTAAGCTGGATACAAGCCATCAAGGTATGTTTATGGATGCAATGAAAGCAGCAGGAGAGGACAATAGTGCAAAACTGGTTGCCGCCTATCTTAACAGCATAGGTAAAAAAGCCCATTATGTCAGTCCCAGGCAGGCTGGTCTCTTAATGAGCAGTGAATTCGGAAATGCCCAGGTTCTGCCTGAATCCTTTGAAAATCTTAAAATGCTCAACAATTATGACGGCATAATTATTTTCCCCGGTTTCTTCGGATACACCCTGGAAGGCAAAGTTGCCACCTTCCCCCGCGGCGGTTCGGATATTACCGGTTCCATACTTGCCGCTGCCCTCAAGGTTGATCTGTATGAAAACTTTACCGATGTAGACGCAGTGTACGCGGCACATCCGGGCCTTGTACACCATCCTGCGGCAATTTCAGAACTTACTTATAGAGAGATGAGAGAGCTGTCCTATGCAGGCTTCTCCGTTTTACATGAAGATACCCTTGTTCCGGTCTTTATGGCAGGTGTTCCGGTTTGTATCAAAAATACAAATAATCCCGCTGCTCCAGGAACAAAAATAGTACTTAAAAGAGACATTACTCCCAACCATGTTGTTGGTATAGCCAGTGATTCAGGTTTCTGCTGCATATATGTCAGCAAATTTATGATGAACAGAGAAGTGGGCTTTGGCAGAAAGCTGCTTCAAATACTGGAGGAAGAAGGCATATCCTATGAACATACCCCTTCAGGTATTGACAATATATCTGTTATTTTGAAGCAGAATCAATTCAAGACTCCCAATGTTGAACACAAGGTGCTTGACCGTATAAAAAATGAGTTGGATTGCGACGATGTGTCCATCGACCATAATCTGGCAATAGTTATCATAGTCGGAGAAGGAATGAAAAACACCGTAGGAACTGCCGCAAGAGCTACCTCGGCTTTAGCAAAGGCATCCATCAGTCTCGAAATGATAAACCAGGGTTCTTCCGAAATAACAATGATGTTTGCCGTAAAAGAGAACGAATCAAATAAAGCTGTAATCTCTCTGTATAATGAGTTTTTTCATAAATAAACGGATTGCTGACAAAGTAAAAGCCTGAAATTTACAGGGTTCACAACAAGTGTTTTGCCTGCAATTTCAGGTTTTTACTTTTAGTAGAGCCTTCCATTTTTTTAAGAACCTGTTTAGTATCTGCTTGTGCTTGGCATTTTGAGTGAATTTTCTGCCAGGCAAGGCAAATTTTCGAAGGAATAATTTGTTTATTCCTAGAAAATTTAACGCAGCATGGCGCAAAATACGC
>JAEVZU010000241.1 GCA_023392075.1 Bacillota bacterium
AAAAAACACATCCGGTTAATTGAATGTGCAGTATTTTTTTGTGTGGCTTTTATATTTTTTTGTGTTTGGGCAAAGTGTAAGCTATATTCTATTTGTTTCCAGAAGCTACAGCCGCTTATCGAAATAGTTTAATGCAAACAATTCTATCGCATTGCGCAAACCTATAAAAAGTGAGCCATAAATTAAAACGCGATTAAAAGTAAAAGTTATTTGAATATCATTAAATAGTGTTACCGCTTCTCCGACGGCTAATAATACTATCAAGATAGAGTTTAAATAATTCGCAACATTACTCGCTTTGTTCTGGATCAACTGCCAACGTTCATCTTTTTTGTATTCAATCTCTTTTTTAGCCTTAAACAGATAAAGAAAAAGAGTAACACCAGTAACAATAATAAGTAAAAATAAAATAATAGTTTGTTCATTCATCGTTTGAGCCCTCCTTGTATTCAAAAACTTCATTGATTGAAACATTAAAAACTTTTGCAATTTTGAAAGCTAATTCCAATGAGGGAGTATATTTATATTTCTCAATAGATATAACTGCTTGGCGGGAAATACCCAACTTTTCAGCTAAATCAGCTTGCGTCCAATCATGCATTGCTCTCAAAACTTTAATTTTATTCTGTATCAAAGTGTCACCTCCATTACAAAATGTAATCTATTGATTACTCATACATTGTAATCTCATGATTACATTTTGTCAATAAAGGAATACTATTTTATATACATGAATATTCCGATAAATGTTTTCTACGATATAGTAGGTTCGTCCTGATATATTCGCCTTTGTAAACAATTTTAGTCAATAGCTTCATTTTATAGTAAGTACCGCACTATTCAGTTTCCAAAGTCCAAAAGTCTTCCTTCTCAATCTTTTGCAAATACTTGCTACCAGTTTTTTTGACGTAATCTTCTTACTTGCATCGCAGAATTTTTATAAAATTCACAATAAATCGCTAAAGTTAGTTTCTTACAGATATCATTCTGGTCAAATAATGTAATTTTGTATATAATTGACATAATGGAATGTAAAACATATAATATAAAACAAATATAGGCTTTTAAAATACTTAGTTATGGAAGGAAAGGAAATTTCAAATGAAAAATACTAAAAAAATTGTTGGTTTTATAACTGTTTTATTAATTTCTTTATCAATGAGTATCAGTGTTTTTGCTTATGAAACAAGAGTTCCTTATTATGCAGAAGTAACTTCCGTTTATAATGTTGCGTTAGGAGTATGGTCAGAACCAGTAGAAACGAAATCTTATACGACTATAAATGTTCCAGATGGTTATACTTTAATGTTAGTAGATCAAAATACAAAGACTACTTATGAACCTGTCGGTGTGGTAGCTATAATTAAAAAAGTTATAACTACTTGGAATTGGCGAGTAATTAAAAATAACTAAAATAAGATTTTGTAGCTAGTGTTTTGAGAGCCTATATTTGTTGCATAAACTTCTTAATAATCCGTTATTTCCAGAAACTCTTTCGGTTTGCATGAAAGTCTATTTAATACTTCGCTTGTTTCCCAATCTCCGTTACAGCCCGTTGGAATGCATAAGGCTTACCAAACTTATCTAACAGAGCAGAACGGAATATCCCGCATGTAGGGTTCAAAAACGATAAGAATGAACGGCTTCTGATTTTGGAGTATGAAGAAGCGGTTATTACCGAAGAATATCGGATATCCATTAAACCCGAGGATATTCAGCGCTGTCTTAAAGCTGGGGTGCTGCCTAAATTTTTCTCGTCTAAATGCCAAAAAAGCCTGATAAAATCAGGCTTTTCAGACAAATTATGGTGCGGATGAAGGGACTTGAACCCCCACGGTCGCCCACTGGAACCTAAATCCAGCGCGTCTGCCAATTCCGCCACATCCGCACGAGCATTTCTTATTATAAATACAAACTCCAGGTTTGTCAACTACAATTTGTTGTTAAGGACCTCAACACCTGCCAAAATAGCTTTATACTTACGGCTGCTTGATCAGTTCCGTATTATTAATAATAGTGTAGCCAACTTTATCAGCAAGATTAACCTCTTCAAAAAACTCCTTCTTGCTTCCATCGGCATTAAAAACAATCCTGACAACAGGCCTTGTTGGGAAATTCTTATTTATACCGATTACCACTCCCTTTTCTCCATTATTTAAAACAACACCTGATCCCAAAGGGAATGGAGGTATTATCTCAATAAAGCAATTTAAAACCCTGGTATCCAGTGTAGGTGCTGCTATGACTGTCAGGTATTCTATGGCCTGATTTGTACTTATTTTGTCTCTATATATCCTGTTCGATGTAAGTGCGTCAAAAATATCTGTAACAGCCACTATTTTTGAAAACAAATGAATCCGGTCACTTTTCAAGCCCTTTGGATAACCTTTTCCGTCAATTCTCTCATGATGCTCAAGCGCAACTCTTGCCGATGCTTCACTGATAAGGGGCAAATTCCTTAATATATTGTAACCGTATATGGAATGTTCTTTTACAATTTCATATTCATCAGTGGATAAAGCCGCTTTCTTCAATAATATTTCAGCAGGTATCATCAATTTGCCTATATCGTGTAAAAGCGCCCCGACCCCCAGCTCTTTGAGATGAACTATATTAAGATTAAGTTTTATTCCGGTGATTACAGAGAGAATACATACGTTTACACAGTGGAAATATGTGTATGAATCGCGCGTTTTTATGTCCATTAGATTTATAATAATATCATCCGAGCTTAATATTTCATCAAGTATTTTATTAACTATTTCTATTGCTTCAGAAGAATTTAACAGCTGCATGGATGTGTAATTTTCCATCGATTCTCTGATAAACCGTATCGCTTCCCGCCTTGTCTCTTCCCTGACAACATCAGGTATAACAACATCCTTAGATATATCGTCATCGATATATACTTCGGTAATTCCCAAGTCTTTGAGACGCTCGATATATGAATTGGTCAAAAGAGCGCCAGCCTCCAATAGAATTAAATTATCATTGAATATTGCCTTGCCGAGAATCATGCCGGGTTCACAATTGGATATCCTTATCTGTCTCATTTCTTCCTCTTTTGTCTAGTTGTGACTTAAGTTGCACTTAAAAATAAAACATTAATAATTCTAACACCCAAGAATAGAAAATTTATGCAGTTTGATAACATAATTATACTGACTGTTCCAAAAAGTAGCAATACATTTTTATTTAAAGCGGCAAATAGTAGGAAATTTTACAAAACATAATTTTTTCTATATACTTATTTAGACACAGATATGGTTTATATAACAGGAGCAGCTGACAAGTATGGTATATTTTATTATTGCAATATTATTAATTCTTATATATATGAAATTTGAAACGACACTTTTATCCAAAAGCGTCATAAACTTCAGTACGAGCTCTAAAGGCCTCAAAATAGTACATTTATCCGATATACATATTAATAAATTTTATGTATCGTCCCGTAAACTTCTATCATATCTGGACGAAGCCCGGCCGGATATGATTATTCTAAGCGGGGATTATATTGAAACCCCAAAAAACATAACAAAGTTTATCAGCTTTTTGAAGCTGCTGACTAATAATCATAAGGTATATTTAACCTTGGGCAATCATGATCATAAAGCCCTGAATAACAACACCCGGAACATATCTGTCTTTATAAAGGAGATAGAAGCCGCAGGTGCAAAAGTCCTGCTAAATTCGAATACAAAAACTGATAAAAACGGCCGGTCGTACAATTTAATTGGAATTGATGATTTAAAGATAGGCAAACCTGATCTAAAAAAAGCCTTTAAAGGCATTGAAACTTCTTATGACGGCGGATGCATAAATATTGCCGTATCTCATAACCCGGACATGGTTTTTGAACTGCCGGCAGATAAGGTGGATTACTTCTTTTGCGGACATTTTCACGGCGGCCAGATATGGATGCCCTTCCATCTGGAGTTCAAACTGATGAGAAGTGAAAAACTGTGTAAAATGAAATGCTACAGAGGACTTCACAAAATCAACGGCATTAATATTTATATTAACAGAGGCCTTGGAAACGTAATATTTCCATTCAGATTTTTTTCTCCTCCTGAAATAGTAATTGTACAACTTCCCTGAGCCTTGGACTCTTATTTTACAAAGTTATAAATTTCCATTGACTAAAAAAGCCCCCGCATAAACACATGTATGTATTAGGGGGCTTGGTTGATTCAATTACAGTAAGGGCTTTATAATTTCAAGAACACTGTTCTTCAGGGTATCCAACCTTTGCTGGGATAATTCCAGAGTCTTGTCTGAGACACCATAGTATATCTTTATCTTAGGCTCTGTTCCCGAAGGTCTTACACAGAACCAAGAACCGTCTTCCATTTCAAAGTAAAGCACATCCGATTCGGGTAAGGTAATTTTTTCAGATGAACCGTCGGCAACTACAAACCTCTCCGAATTCTGGTAATCCCTTATGGCCTTTACCTTCAAGCTGCCAAAACTGGTATACTTGGCTTTACGCATGGTTGACATGGCAGATTTTATTTTCATCAGCCCATCCTTGCCTTCCAGGGTAAAGGAGTTTATCCCCTCAATAAAGTAGCCGTACTTTTCAAAGAGTTTTATAAGGGCATCATACAGCGACATACCCTTTACCTTGTAATAGGCAGCCATTTCAGCTATCAGCATTGAAGCAACCACCGCATCCTTGTCACGTACATCGGTACCTGCAAGGTATCCATAGCTCTCTTCAAAGCCGAAAAGATATTTTTGATTTCCCTTTTCATCTCTCAGCCTTATCTGCTCACCGATAAATTTAAATCCGGTAAGAACTTCAACGAGTTCTATCCCATAATATTTTGCAATTTCTCTTGAAAGTTCGGTAGTAACTATTGTCTTAACCGCAAAACCGTTTTTCGGAAGCTTACCTGCTTCGTTCATTGCAGTCAGGATGTATTCCAGCAGGAGGCAGCCTGTCTGGTTACCCGTCAGAACAGCATATTCTCCGTCGCTCTTCCTTACCACAACTCCAACTCTGTCACTGTCCGGATCGGTTCCGATAATAAGATCGACATTATTATCCGAAGCTAGTTTGATAGCCAGCTCAAATGCAGACCGTTCCTCCGGATTTGGGGATTTTACGGTGGAGAACTGTGAATCCGGAAGTTCCTGTTCCTTGACAATCAAAACATTCTTAAAACCGTTTTCAGCAAGGATTCTTCTTACAGGTTTGTTTCCTGCACCGTGAAGTGGTGTATAAACGATCTTAAAGGTATCCGCGACCTGTGCAACAGCCTCCTTGTTAACCTGTAAGGTCTTAAGCATTGCGATATAGGCATCGTCAACCCTGCTTCCGATAATTTCAAGCAAGCCCTTTTCAACAGCACTTTCTTTGTCTATTATATTAACTTTTGTAATATCGGAAATTTTATTGATTTCTGCAATAACAGCGTTTGATCCGTCCAAGGAAAGCTGTCCGCCATCTTCGCCGTATACCTTGTAACCATTGTACTGCTTTGGATTATGACTGGCTGTAACTACAACCCCCGCAGCGGCTTTCAAGTATCTCACTGCAAAAGATAATTGAGGAACGGGACGCAATTCATCAAAAAGATAGGTCTTAATACCATTTGCACAAAATACTTTTGCTGCTTCAAGTGAAAATTCGGGTGACATGAACCTTGAATCATAGGCTATAACAATACCCTTGTCTTGTTTGCCAAGACTCTTTATATAGTTTGCCAGGCCCTGTGAAGCAACTCTCACGGTGTAAATATTTATTCTGTTTGTACCTGCCCCGATTATGCCTCTCAGACCTCCGGTTCCGAATTCCAGACTTTTGTAAAAGCGGTCTTCTACTTCTTTTGCATCATTTTTTATCGATATAAGTTCATTTTTTGTATCCTGATCAAAATAATCATTTTCCAACCAAAAATTAAGTTTTGCCATGCTATCCATAATTGCTGCAACCCTCCTAAAATATATCTTATTACAACCAGCATCCACTTATAAGAGCAAACAATGGTTTAGTTTGGTAATAGTATAGCATAGCCCGGCACAAGCTGCAAGGCAGCGCAGTGCGGCTCAATAATCTTCCTCTGTCGTTATTACCGCAAAAAGCTTGCTTTTGAGGATAATAACAAGCCCGGCACAAGCTGCAATTGTATACAAATTTACAGAGCATATTTTTAAGCGGAGAAATGCGGCTTAAAATTCTTCTCTGCCGTCGTTTTCCGGCTATTTACAAGAAATTTGCTTCGCAAATCCGCTTCGCGCTTACTTAGGAACTCTACCTATGCTACGCAAATTTTCTTGTTCGCTAGGGGGCACTACTGCCCCCTTCGACGGAGCTTACGCTCCTGAGCACCCCCTCAAAACCGGAAGGGGATTCCCCAAACCCCGAGTATAGAAATTTACTGTTTGAAATTCCTATACTCTAAAAACATTAAATTTGTTAAGATTACTTGAGATATAAGAATAGCCAACCATGTTATTTCGTTTTATAAGATTATAAAAGTGAAGGCAGGTCTTTGCAACTTCCTTTACGAATCCCAGTCTGATATAGAACTCACTGGACTCGTGACAGGTATTTGCAACCGGTTTATAATTCTTTAAATATCCGCAAAAAACAGTGTATTTATCCAGAAACATCTGCATCTCATCAGGTACAATATTTCTAGATACATAACTGTTGGAAATAATTTTTCCCTTTGACAGGGACTGTGCAACAAAATCCGAGCAGGTATATGCTTTATAGGTGTTAAATCTGTGTCCAAGGAAAATTCCTAAGGCCGCCAGTGTGTTATATATGTTTTCCTCCCTGTCGTCCCTGATACTGTATATGAACATCCTGATTTTTTCATACTGCTTGTTACTTACCGGAATTTTATATACTTTTATATAAACTTCGTCCTGATCCCTGCCATGTGAGAGCCTTTGGGGAAACTCCCTGACAAATCCGCCCACCAGAGGATTGGAAGCTCTGTATCGCGCAAAGGAATACATCTCTTCCCAGCCTTCCGTCAAACTGATAGAGGAATGATTAAAGGAACTTCTGGTGAATACTCTGATAAATTTCCCCATCATTGTAGGGGTAGCGGATAATATAACGTATATATTCTTCACAATAACCCTCCATAAACAAATAGTCAATACAAACCGTACTTCAGGTTTATAATCCTGCTGATCAATTTATATGTACAATGATATATACGATAATGATTTGGTAAAGTATGATTTCCCTTAGAATAATCCCACCTTGAAAAGTATCGTGGCTATTATAACTGTGACAAGTCCTGCCAGGCCAATTGCCAGACCGCTCATGGCCCCTTCGGTTTCCCCAAGCTCAACGGCCTTGGTTGTACCCAGAGCATGTGCCGAAGTACCGATTGCAATGCCCTTGGCGGTTTTATCCTTTACCCCGAATAGCTTCAGTAATGCCGGCGCCAAAACCGCCCCGACTATTCCTGTTATAACTATAGCTGCCACTGTAACCGACGGTATTCCCCCGAGCTGGTTTGACAGCTCAATACCCAAGGGTGTAGTTATTGACTTTGGTATCAGTGAGGCAAGTAATTCGGGCGAAAGACCAAATGCATTTCCCAAAAGCCATATACTTATAATAGCAGTAATACAGCCCACAAGTACACCGCCAATTATTGCCACATAATCCTTCTTTAGTGAATTGATGTTTTTATATAAAGGAACAGCAAGTACCACCGTGGCTGGTGTTAAAAACAGAGATATAAAGTCTCCGCCCTTTTTATAATCGTCCAGCGGTATTTTTAAAACCAGAAGAGTCCCGATAACAATCATAATTGCCAGCATTAAAGGATTGAAAACGGCCAACCTTGTTTTTTTATTAATAAAAATTCCTATTTCAAAAGCCAGTAATGAGATCATCAATGCAAAAACAGGTGTTGATAATATTTCTTTCACTTTGTTTTCCTCCCCTTGATCAACTGTACGGTCAGACCTGTAACAATCATTACAAGAATGGTGGAAACAAAACATATGACCATGATAGGTACCAGATTCTTTTTAAGTATGCCTGCATATGCCATAAGGCCTACTCCGGAAGGTATAAAAAAGAATGCAAGATGATCCAGCAAAAACCCGCTTATTTCCTCTATCATTTCAACTTTAACAACTCCGGTAATCAAGCAAACAAACAGCAATATCATACCGATGATACTGCCGGGAAGCGGAACATGTACAACTTTATTCAACACTTCACCGATAACACAAATTATTAGTACGATTAAAAACTGCCTTAGTAATTTCATTTAACCCTGACACACCCTCATACAACTAATATTGTCATGTCTATCTATATCTCTATAACTTCTTCTTCAGCCCTTCTATTTTGTCTCTTAATTCAGCAGCTCTCTCAAATTGCAGGTCTGTGGCAGCCTGCTTCATCTCTTTCTGAAGTTTTGAAATCAATTTTTCCAATTCCTCAACAGACATAAGATTTGGCTTATCCTTACCAGTATAATATGATTCTTCCTCCTCTGCAACCTTTGTTGCTTCGATTAAGTCTCTTACGGATTTTTGTATTGTTGTGGGAATGATGCCATGAGCCTTGTTAAAATCCATCTGAAGCTGCCTTCTTCTGTTGGTTTCACTTATGGCCCTGTGCATTGAACCTGTTATATTGTCGGCATACATGATTACTTTTCCTTCAGAATTTCTGGCCGCACGCCCTATTGTCTGGATCAGGGAAGTTTCCGATCTGAGGAAACCTTCCTTGTCGGCATCGAGTATGGCAACCAGTGAAACCTCAGGTATATCAAGACCCTCTCTGAGAAGATTTATACCGATAAGCACGTCAAATACCCCCAGGCGCAAATCCCTGATTATTTCCATTCTCTCGAAAGTAGCAACATCCGAATGAAGATATTTTACTTTAATATCAAGTTCCTTCATATAATCGGTCAAATCTTCGGCCATTTTCTTGGTAAGTGTTGTAACAAGCACCCTCTGCTTCTTTTCAGCCCTGGAATTTATTTCTCCGATCAAATCATCTATCTGTCCCTTGACCGGTCTGATTATTATCTCAGGATCAATAAGTCCTGTAGGTCTGATGATCTGCTCAACCACCTGGGTGGAATGTTCTCTCTCATAAGCTGCCGGTGTGGCACTGACATAGATCACTTGATTTACTCTTTCCTCAAACTCATTGAATTTAAGCGGCCTGTTGTCAAAGGCTGAAGGCAGTCTAAAACCGTACTCAACCAGCGATTCCTTTCTGGATCTGTCTCCGTTATACATCGCCCCTACCTGGGAAACTGTAACATGGGATTCGTCTATTACGAGAAGGTAATCATCAGGAAAGTAATCCATAAGTGTAAAGGGTGAACTTCCGGGCTCTCTGCCGCTGATATGCCTTGAATAATTCTCGATACCCTGGCAAAAGCCTATTTCAGACATCATCTCAAGGTCATATCTGGTTCTCTGCTCAAGACGCTGTGCTTCAAGCAGTTTGCCCTCCATCTTCAGCTGCTCAAGGCGTTCATCAAGTTCCTTTTCAATTGTCACCATGGCTTTTTCCATTTTTGGTCTTGTAGTAGCGTAGTGAGATGCCGGGAAAATAGCGATGTGAGCTCTGGTTCCTTTTATTTCCCCTGTCAGATAATCGACCTCTGTTATTCTTTCTATTTCATCGCCGAAAAATTCAACTCTAAGAACCATTTCAGAGCTGTTTGCCGGGAAGATTTCAAGCACATCTCCCCTTGCTCTGAATCTGCCTCTTCTGAAATCTATCTCGTTTCTTTCATATTGTATATCAACAAGCTTGTGTATTATTTCATCCCTATCCTTCTGCATTCCGACTCTAAGCGAAAGCATAAGGTCGGTATAGTCCTCCGGATCACCCAGACCGTAAATGCAGGAAACACTGGCAACTATAATTACGTCTCTTCTTTCAAAAAGAGCAGCAGTAGCCGAGTGCCGGAGCTTA
Source organism: Bacillota bacterium (assembly GCA_023392075.1). GTDB lineage: Bacteria > Bacillota > Clostridia > Acetivibrionales > DSM-1351 > Ruminiclostridium. Next base: position 9,932 of record JAEVZU010000241.1, read on the forward strand.
TCTATTTCCTCGTTTACCGAGGAATCCTTCTCAATATAGGTGTCTGTGGACGGGATGTAGGCTTCAGGTTGATAGTAATCATAATAACTGACAAAATACTCTACAACATTATTCGGAAAAAATTCCTTAAACTCACTGCATAGCTGTGCAGCAAGCGTTTTATTATGAGCAATGACAAGCGTAGGCTTTTGGACCTGTTCTATGACCTTGGCCACGGTGTAGGTCTTGCCTGAACCGGTAACACCCAGCAGAGTCTGATGCTTTTGCCCCTCCAGTATTCCCTTGCTCAACTTTTCTATAGCTATAGGCTGATCACCCTTTGGTTTATATTCAGAAACAATCTCAAATCTGTTCATATGCCCTCCTTGCCATAAACCGGTTATCCATAACTTATATAAGCTTCCAACAATCACACTATATTATAACATAAAGCAGAGCAAAAGCAAACATACGTTTGCTTTTGCTCTGCTTCTTCAAAGTTGCATACACTTAAAATCATCTTATCCGTTAAAAAACATATGCTCAAGGAATATTTTCACCCCTATGGAAATTAAAATAATACCTCCTGCAATACCTGCCCGCTTTCCCAACAGATTGCCGAATCTTTTAGCAACGAGTATGGCAGCCGTACAGCAAATAAATGTTACAATGCTTATTATGGTTATTGAATAGTAAATATCCACATTGAGGGCCGACAAACTTACTCCGACTGCCAGAGCGTCAATACTTGTTGCTACAGCCTGCACAAATAACAGTTTTATTGTAAGTGAAAACAAGGAACATTCCTGATTTATCTCGGATTTTATTGCCTCATGCAGCATCTTTCCTCCTATTATAGCCAGAAGAATAAATGCTATCCAGTGATCAAACCTGCTGATTACAGACTCAAAATTGTTTGCGGCAAAATAGCCGATCAGCGGCATTATACCTTGAAATACAGCAAATATCAGGGCCATCTTGAGTACATGTTTAAGTTTTATTCTATCAATACACAGGGAATTTGAAATGGACACTGCCGAGGCATCCATGGACAGTCCCAATGCTAATAATATCAATTCTGTTAATGCCATATAATTCTCCTGGAATACACGTATATTGTCAGCAAAATAAATTACTGACAGGAAAAGGAGCATCTTTGTTAAGGAATTAATGCAAATATTCTTTGCCGCGCTTGGTATCACTAATTTATATTCTTCAAACGGGAGTATTATTTCCTTAACATCAAAAAACAGGAACCATTCCACTGTAAAGTCAAACTGACACACGAAATGATTCCCGTTTCATTTCCTTAGCTTCTCGGCAGCAAACCGATTTTTCTTTGAACCTTGGAAAGGGTTTTTCTTGCCATATAAGCCGCTTTTTCAGAATTCTCCTTTAATATGGAATTAAGATAATCCTTGTTTGCGGTCAGATCGTTATATTTCTGCTGAACAGGCCTGAGCATTTCAGCAACAGACTGGCCTACGGTCTCCTTAAGATCACCATAGGAGCTTCCGTCAAATTCCTTTTCAATATCAGTAAAAGTCTTACCGGTTACTGCGGAATATATACTTATCAAATTACTTACACCGGGTTTATTGACCTCATCGTATCTTATTTCACGTTCAGAATCGGTAACTGCCCTCTTAAACTTGCGAAGGATTGTATCTTCCTGATCAAGTATAAATACATATGCATTTTCATTTTCATCGGATTTGGACATTTTCTTTTCCGGTTCCTGAAGGCTCATTATCTTGGCACCTATTTTAGGAATGTAGGGTTCAGGAATAGTAAAGGTATCTCCGTAAACATTATTAAATCTCTCGGCAATATCTCTTGTTATTTCAAGATGCTGCTTCTGATCCTGACCTATTGGTACAAGATCTGTCTGGTATAACAGTATGTCCGCTGCCATAAGTACCGGGTATGCAAATAACCCTGCATTTATATTATCCGCATGTTTTGCGGATTTATCCTTGAACTGGGTCATCCTGTTCAGTTCACCCATATAGGTATAACAATTTAAAATCCAGGCCAGCTCGGAATGAGCACTTACATGTGATTGCAGAAACAGTATACATTTCTGGGGGTCAAGTCCGCAGGCCATGTATAAAGCCAACAGGTTCAAGCTGCGCTGTCTCAGTTCTGCAGGCTTCTGCCTTACGGTAAGAGTGTGGAGATCAACCACACAATAAAGGCATTCAAACTCCTCCTGCATGGGAATCCAGTTCTTTATGGCTCCCAGATAATTACCTATTGTAAGGTTCCCTGAAGGCTGAACTCCGCTGAATATCCTTTTCTTTTGTTCTGTCTGTTCCATTTAATACACATCCTTAAACAAATATTGTTAGTATTTTATTTCGCAAATAAGCTTTTTGTAACATCTGACATGTTAAAAAACACCATAAATGATTTTATCATTAAAACAACTGTCATAACAAGGTATTTGTCCATATTCATACCTTAATTATTTTGATGCTCCGCCTTTTTTGGAATATGATATAAAAACAATAAGGAAGCCTATGCCTGCAATAAAATAAAAAATAGAAGTTCTGGTACTTCCCGCAGAATATTTTAAAGCAGCAAAGCCCAACAGAATAATTGTAAAAAATATGCTCCCAGACCGCATTATTTTATTCATAGTTATCTGTCCTCTCTGAAATAAGGTTCTCCCAGCGCTTTTGGCGGGTTATTTTCTTTAGATTTTTTCAAAGAAATCATAATCAATACTATTATTGTCGCAAAATATGGCAGCATATCAAAGATACTTTGAGGTATGTGCACATAACTCTGCAGATATAAGCCCAGAATGCTCAGTGCTCCGAAGAAATATGCACCTAACATGGCCTTGTACGGATTCCAGGTCACAAATATTACCAGTGCTACAGCTATCCAGCCTCTGCCCCCCGTTACTCCATCCTGCCATGAAGGAACCGTAATCATTGACATATATGCTCCGGCAATTCCGCAAAGCATACCTCCGATAAGTATATGAACATATTTATACAGGGCTACATTAATTCCTGCCGTATCTGCCGCTCCGGGATTTTCACCCACCATCCGCATATTTAGACCCAATCTGGTCCTATATAAATATATTGCCAGAACAACAGCAACAGCATAACCTGCGTATACCAGCACATTCTGATTGAAGAGAGCCGGTCCCAGCACCGGGATATCTCCCAGCAGGGGCAGTTTTACAGGCGCAAAGCTATTTCTTACAGAGTCGGCCAAACCCTGTCCAACCATCTTTTGTCCCACAAAGCTTGAAAAGCCTGTACCGAAAATAGTTAATGAAAGACCCGAAACAATTTGATTTGCTCTGAGCGTTATTGTTAGAAAAGCAAATATCAGTGCTCCGCCGGCGCCGGCTATCATGCCTGCAAGTATTCCCAAAACAGGATTGCCTGTTGAAAGAGCAGCACTGAAACCAATTACGGCTCCCATCAGCATCATACCTTCCACACCCAGATTCAGCTGGCCAACCTTTTCAGTAATAATTTCTCCCAATGTAGCGAATAGCAGAGGAGTACCAGCAGTGACTGCACCAGTCAGAATGAACGTTAAAATATTTATAAATGTCATTTTACCCTACGCGGCCTCCTTATTTATCAATTTATCCGTTTTTTGCTTTAATACCAATCTGTATTGGATAAAGAACTCACTTCCCAGTACAAAGAATAATATCATGCCCTGAATCAGCTGTGCAACCGAGGAATGTATATTGAACGCAGTTTGTATAAAGGTTCCTCCCTGCTGCAGTACGGCAAAAAGAAAACATACTATTACAATAACAGGAGCACTCAGGCCTGCCAGCCAGGTTGTTATTATGGCGGTAAACCCGACCCCGTTGGCCACCTGATAGCTTAATGTATGGTTTACGCCCGATACCTGGAACATTCCCACCAGTCCGCAGAGTGCACCGCTTAATATCAATGAAGACAATATTATCTTTTTAACATTCATACCGGCATATCTTGCAGTATTTTCACTTTCGCCTATTACCTGTATTTCATAACCGCGCTTTGTTTTATTAATGAAAATGTATATCAGCACTACCAGAGCAACAGTTATTATCCAGCCTATGTGAATGCCGAATACTTCAGGAAGCGCCGCATTATCACCAAAGAGTGCGATTTTACCTGCCCCCATGGCTTTAGGATCCTTCCACGGACCATATTGTACATAAACTATTATTTTTTGAGCTATATAGTTCATCATAAGTGTAAACAAGGTTTCATTGGTGCCGAACTGCGCCTTGAATATGGCGGGTATCAAAGCCCATATACCGCCTGCAGCCAAGGAGGCCAAAAACATAAGCGGAAGCATGACATATACCGGCAGATTTGACCAATATAAAGCGAAATAGCTGGCAGCGAATGCTCCCATAATTATCTGGCCTTCCGCACCAATATTCCAGAATTTCATTCTAAAGGCTATTGATATACCCAATGATGAAACAATAAGGGGAATCGCCTGTATAATTGATTCCTTAAACCTGTACATGGAGCCGAAAGATCCGTCAAGCATGGAGAGATATACCTCGAAGGGATTGAACCCAAGAAACAATATAAATATTCCGGTGGCAAGCAGTGCTCCCAGAATTGCAAGCAGTCTGAACCTTACTGATTGCCTTTTTGTCAAATCTGTTCTTTTAACTATTCTGACCATTTACGCACCCACCCCCATAACCGTATCCATACCTTCTCCTGCCATCATCATGCCAAGCTGCTCCTTGCTGACCTTGTGGGCATCAACCATGCCGGTTATTTTACCGTTACATATAACCATGATCCTGTCACAAAGCTCAATAAGCACATCAAGGTCTTCTCCGATATAAAGTATGCCGACACCTTTTTCCTTCTGCTCGTTAAGCAGGTCATAAATTGTATATGATGCGTTTATATCAAGACCTCTGACCGGATAAGCCGTTATGAGCAGATGAGGATTTGATTCTATCTCACGTCCCAGCAGAACCTTCTGGATATTACCTCCTGATAATTGTCTGACAGGGTGGTAAATACCGGGAGTATTTATTTCCAGCTTCTTTATAAGATTTTGCGACAGGGTTTTAGCAGGCTTTTTATCAATCATCAATCCCTTCTGATTTTGATATTCCTTCAAAATCATGTTATCGACCATACCCATGGATGCAACAAGTCCCATGCCAAGCCTGTCTTCGGGTATGAAGCTCATACTTATTCCCATTTTAATTATATCACGAGGATTTTTACCTACGATATTTTCATCTTTATATTCTATCTTTCCTGAAGCTACAGGAAAAAGTCCCGCAATTGCTTCACAAAGCTCCTTCTGTCCGCTGCCGGCCACTCCTGCAACACCCAGAATTTCTCCTGCCGACAGCCTGAAGCTTATGTTGTCAAGGGCCTTTACTTTTTCATCATCAACCACTGTCAGGCCTTCAACGTTTAATATTGTTTTTTTGCCCTTGCATTCAAGCCTGTTAATTGACAGATCAACAGCACGCCCAACCATCAGGTTGGTCAGTTCAGCTGCATTTGTAGTTTCTTTATTGACTGTCCCCACTGTCTCGCCTTTTCTTAATACTGTAATTTTATCGGCGATTTCCATAACCTCATTCAATTTATGGGTTATTATTATTACAGAGCTTCCGGATTCCTTCATTTTTCGGAGGATTTTAAAAAGCCCTTCTGTTTCCTGAGGAGTTAATACAGCCGTGGGCTCATCCAGAATAAGAATTTCAGCTCCTCTGTAAATAACCTTCAGAATCTCTACAGTCTGTTTTTCACCTACAGACATATTATATATTTTTTTATCCGGATCAACTGCGAGACCATATTTTTCAGATATTTTACGGATTTTTTCGGAAAGTCTTGCACTCCCAACAAAAAACCTGCCCTTTTGACCTGCTATGATATTCTCCTTTGCAGACATTACCTCCACCAGCTTGAAATGCTGATGAATCATACCTATTCCCATTGCCATTGAGTCCTTTGGCGTTCTGAAGGAAACCTGCTTTCCCTTGATATATATTTGACCGCTGTCAGGTGTGTATACGCCGGAAAGCATATTCATCAAGGTACTTTTACCGGAACCGTTTTCACCAAGAAGAGCATGTATTTCTCCCCTGTTTACTTCGAGACAGACATTATTATTTGCTATAACAGCTCCGAAGGTTTTCGTTAAATTTTCAATTTTGATGTAAACTTCATTTCTCACAGTATCACCTTTTAAATTTATAAAGATTTTTTGACTGCATGTTTTTATTATAACGCATCTTGTACATTTCAACCAGCACCGGACAACTCTACGCCTGGTTATAAAACTTTATTAGCAGTAGCTGAATCCCGATGTTGACGAAGGAGCTTCAACTACTGCTAATATTGTAATTTACCAAAATAAATCCGCTATCGTTTTTAAATTAGTCTATTTTTCCGTTTACACCTTCAACAAACCATTTGCATGCCTGCTGCTCTTCAACAGTCATTGTAGCACCTTCCGCAATTTTAACCGCACCGGTCTGGTCTTTTACAGGACCTGCAAATACATCCAGTGAACCGTCAAGAATTTTAGCTTTAGCTGCTTCAACCTGTGCCTTAATGTCGGCATCAACCAAATCTGTCATAGGTCCTATATCAACAACGCCTTCATGCATTCCGCCAAGGTAATTTTCAGCCTTCCAGGAACCATCAAGAATCTTCTGGACCTGATCTACATAGTATACACCCCAGTTCCATACGGGAGCTGTAAGGTATGCCTTTGGTGCCGCCTTGCTGCTGTCTGAGTTGTAACCGATTGCGAAAACACCTTTTTCCTGGGCTGCTATCTGTGCGGCAGTTGAATCCTGATGCTGGGCAATAATGTCATTTCCTTCGTTCAATAATGCTTCGGCAGCACTCTTTTCCAACTGCGGATCATACCAGGTATTTGTCCACTTAACATTTACAACGGCTGTGGGGTTTACTGAACGTACTCCCAGTGTAAATGCGTCAATACCTCTGATAACCTCGGGTATCTGCATTGCCGCAACATATCCGATTTTTCCGGACTTTGTCTTCAAACCTGCAACTATTCCGGTGAGATATCTGGCTTGTTCAATCTTTCCGAAATAGTTTACGAAGTTGGTTTCGTTTGATTTGTTACCGGAGCAGTGAAAGAACTTTACATCAGGGTTTTCTTTGGCCACTTTTTCAACGAAATCCATGTAACCGAAGCTTGTGGCAAATATTACCTTACAGCCCTGGTCAATAAGGTTTTTCATAGCCTTTTCAGAATCCGCCGTTTCAGGCACATTCTCAACTTTAACAGTTGTAACACCCTTATCCTTTAATTTTTCTTCCAGGTAAAGACGTCCCTGGTCGTGAGCAAAGGTATATCCAACATCTCCAGGAGTTCCGATGTAAATAAAGCCAACTTTTAAGCCTTCGCCGCTTGCAGCAGCTGAAGCTTCACCGGCTGATGCTCCTGCCGCTGTTGTTGAACTGGATCCGCAGCCGGTAAGTACAGCTGCAGTGATCATAACAACAGCCAGCATTAATGCTAATAATCTTTTCATTTTGAATCCCCCTAAATCTAATTTATAATTAATTGATATATTATAATGCTTCCGTTTTACGGCAGCACTTTAAACTAAGTACGTTAACATAAAACCTATTCACTGAAGATGATCTTCCCGTTTTGCATGCTTTTCACTATGGCCAGGGACTGAACTTCGAGACCTTTTTCCCTTAGAAACTTTCCTCCGTCCTGAAAACCCTTTTCTATGGCAATGCCAATACCGGCTACCAGGGCACCTGCCTGTCCGACAATGTCGGCAAGTCCCAGTGCCGCTTTTCCGTTGGCAAGGAAATCATCTATTATTAATACTATATCATTGGAATTTATATATTTTTGGGAAACTCTCACATTATAGGTCTTGCCTTTTGTAAATGAAAATACTTCTGCCAGATAAGTATCGGAATCAAGGTTCTTTGCTTCCGATTTTTTTGCAAAAACCACCGGAACATTGAAATATTGCGCAGCTATGCATGCAATACCTATTCCTGAAGATTCAATTGTAAGAATTTTGGTAACATTTTTATGAGCAAACAATCTAAAAAATTCCTTGCCCATTTCATTGAAAAGCTGAACATCCATCTGATGATTCAAAAAAGAATCCACCTTAAGGATATCATTCCCTAAAACTTGTCCGTCTTTCAAGATTCTTTGCTTTAAGAGTTCCATCTTAATCCTCCGGAAAATAGTGAAATATACTGCTGTTTAACAGATATTTCAAGTCATAACAATTCAACTAAAGTCATATAAAAGACTCAGTTAATTATAAAAGCTCCCAATCATGGATTGGGAGCTCTGATTCTTACGACAAATAAAAATATGTCAAAGATGAACACCCGTAGCAAAGCCATTTACGGCGGCTTCGTAGAGACTTTCGGACCAT